>JAJRQT010000166.1 GCA_024280115.1 Bacteroidota bacterium
AACGTTAAAACATTGATAATCAATAGATTGAAAAAATTAGAATAAAAGCATAATAAAATATTTCAATTTCATTTGACTGCTTTCAAAATTTGGAACAAAAGTGAAAAACTCAGAATCAATTATTAGAGGTTCCCTAAAGAGATATTTATTTTCCTTTACATAATAAAAAAAATATTAATAACTTTGCACCCTGATTTTAAGAAGCAATTAAAATTGATCTTTTAATCATCGATTATTAAAGATAATCAGGATCAAAAGAGATAATTCTTTTGTGAATTGGTTCCATAGCTCAGCTGGATAGAGCAACTGCCTTCTAAGCAGTAGGTCGAAGGTTCGAATCCTTCTGGAATCACTTAATAATAAGGCACTTACAGGGTAAAATTTGTAAGTGCTTTTTTATTATAATTAAAAAAATTAGCAAAATTTACCGCGACTACCGAACTTATTTTATCTTTTCGATTAGGAATCGGCGGAGGAGGATTGGCTACCTTAATTGTCAAAATATTCGCGACTGAAAAAATAAGAATACAATTAAAGTCTGATTATGTTTTGAAGTTGGAAGAAGCTAATCATTTTCTAAAGTTTGAGACTTGATCATTATTCATCAGGTTTCGGACTTTTGTTCGATCTATGGTTTGCTTTCTCACTCATTTTATATAATTCGTCCGCAGGGATATCATAAAAAGATTTATTAAGTTTTTTATATTTTGGATTAGCATCCTGATCGGGAAAGGATTGCAGTACTTTATTGAATTTTAATAGCGCTTTCTGAATATCGGGATCATGACTGGATACTAGATTGTTAACCTCTTGAGGATCGGATTCAAGATGATATAATTCAGAAATTATTTTTGTTGTATCAATGTATGCCTTATATTTATTATCCCGGATCACACGGTCTCTGAACGAATAATAATTCTCTACCCTATCATTTCTAATCACAGCTGGGTGAGATCCCATTGCCATGATCCAGTCACGGGGTGAATCTTGCTGCTTGCCCAGGACTAATGGCGCAAAAGAAAGACCATCGATTGTATTCCCACTTGGTATTTCCGCGCTTGCGAGATCTGCGAAGGTGGGTAAAAAATCAGCGAAATCCACCAGGGCGTCAGTCACTTTTCCCGATGGCACAAGGCCGGGGGCATTCACAATCAAGGGGGCATTTATTCCATTTTCGGTAAGATATGTTTTTCCTCCGCGTACCGCACGACCGTTTCTGTGTCCGGTTATTGAACCAGATGTACCATTGTCTGTAGTCCAGAATACAAGTGTATTTTCTCTTATACCCAGGCTGTCCAATGCATTTATCAGCTTCCCGAGGAGAAAATCTGTATATCTGACCATGGCTTTATGCTTTTCAATTTTACGTGTCACCTTAGGTTCGAGAGGAGTGGTAGTTAATGGACCGTGTGTCAAACACATGGGATAATAAATCATCATGGGTTTATCCTTATTTTTCTCCATAAATTGGATGATGAAAGCCGTAAAAATATCATCGCCAAACTGCCCTTTATATGTTTTGCTTCCTTCTTTGGTATGAATATAGGGATCCCAATACCTGTTTTTGCTCACCTCGAGATTTCCACTCTCCCCGCCTGTCCACATACAATATTCATCAAAGCCATGTTGAACCATGATCTCCGGTTGAATCCTGAAATCGTTGATTTGCCATTTTCCGGCCGTACAGGTTACATAGCCGGCCTCTTTCATTATTTCCGCGAACGTAGTATATGCCTCAGGATCAAATTGTGCTCCATGTCCCCAGCGGGGCACATCATAGTGGTTGACCCACCCGTTTCTCCAGGGATATTGCCCCGTTAGCAAGGTTGCCCGTGAAGGTGTACATTGTGGCATGGAATACGCATTCGTAAAACTCAGGCCACTGTTTGCCAATTTATCTATGTTTGGTGTTTGCACATCTTCAGCTCCATAAAGACTAACCCATTCTTTGCCCAGGTCATCAATTAAAATGAAAATAATATTAGGTTTGGATACATCAGAATTCTGATCTATTCCAGATTTACATTGCTGAAAAAACAGCAAAAAAGATAGGACAGCAATTCGGAACAGATATTGTTTGAAACATGGGGTTTTCATAGTACAAATTTAATCTTCTTTTGCTGGTGAATAGATTTATTGTAATGCTTTATTTACATTGGTCCTGCCACGATTTTCATGGAAAAGTTTAAATTCCAAAGATCAATATTCAATTAACAAGCGATGCCCATTGAACTAAAAATCAATTATTGGAACCGTGAAATCAAAATTGTAAAACTTTGACAGTAAGCTATTTTTTATAATGCAATTACGTTTCATTAGTAAAATCTGAAAGTCAATAAGAGCGAAGAGTTTGTGATTTGGAATTTTCAATATGATCTCATTAAAATAGCGGGAATATCTTTACGTTTATTTATTCATTTTTCTCTGAATTCGAGTTTCTCAACCTTATATCAATTCGCTTATCGGTTTACATAGAAATATTTTAAATGACAAGTCCACCCTCAAGTTTAGCACAGCCAAACTTGTGGTTAGAATGATGCAATTTTGTATCCTGGCTTAGGAAATGAGGTTACATTTTTATCACCCAATACCAGCCCTAATCCTTGGGTCAAATTTATGAAACAATTCTACTTTGGTCACCCTAACTTTTTTCATATCCGGATGTTCTGTGTTGATTACATAATTATATTCGTATGGAATAATTACACTTGGAACCTTTAACACAGCGGAGGATTTATTATGATACCATTCATGGCCATAATTCTGGCATTCAATCACATCCCTCAGGACGTTTGTATCCGTTACGTTAATATGTTTTACTAAATTTACGGGAAAGGCAATTTCCAGGAACTTATATTTAGAGAGTAGAAATGAATTTTCCGCATGAACCAGCACTTCCAGGGATGCAAGAGCCCTGGATTCAGAAGCATATACTACCTGGTCGCCTTTAAGGTTCCATCTTCCTGATATGCCCGTAGATCTAAGCTCTTCTGATGCTCTCTCCCAGATACATCGGTAGGCCGTCAGCTTACGTAGGGTAGCCATTGGCAAGCCTCGTTAATTCATCAATCGTATTCTGAATACCTTTGACTGAATAGAGTAAATTTTTGGGGATGGTTTCTAATCGAATTGAATATTTATTTAACCATCTATCAAAGGATTTTTCGGAACCGAATAGATCAACACCAAATTCCTGCAGCTCCTTATATTTCATCACCCATTCACCTTGAACCGGGGGGAGTTCTTTGTTACTTTTCAGGTAAGATCTGAATGTTTTGTCTGTAATCCCTATAGCAGTGGTAACTACCTTGGTTTCTACAGGAACATCTTTCAATATTGAAAATTTTACAATATCCGGAATTTTCCTGGTTTCCATTACGCCATACATCAATTCAGGTTCTGAAAGTATCCATGGAGGGCTTGTGTTTTTTTTGGTAGATTTAGTTGCGGCTTTTGTAGATTTTGCACGTTTACTGCCAACCTCCAATTTATCTTGATCTTGGCTATATGACTTCTTCATGACGGTAAAATTTCTTTAAGGTAGGAAATATTTCCCGATAATTTTTATATAATCTCTTTATTTTTGATATTTTTTTGCAATTGGCAAATAACCAATTGATATGTTATGATCATCTGATTTCCTGAACTGGTCAAGTTGATTTTTCAAAATACTGTGTGTATAGTTCTGCTTAATTTGAGTAAATAGAACAGGATGGACATATAATATTTAGGTTGAGATTTAAGGTGATGAATTGAATTATTGGCCTCTTTACAAATAAGATATACAATATGACAGATGTCCGTTTTTTTAATAGAAAGATGGAAACTCATGCTAAAAGCATTTAGATTTGTATTAAAATAATTTGCTGAATAATTGACCAATTTGTAAAAATTGAAGAGACTATGAATAGAAGAAAATTCATTAATGGCATTATGGCTTTAGGTGGCGTGGGGGTTTCTACGGGAATATATGCATGGCATATAGAGCCATTTTGGCTTGAATTTGTAAAATTGAAAATGCAAATCGAAAACCTTCCAAATAATTTAATTGGTTCAACAATCATGCAGATCAGTGATATTCATATTGGCAATAGATTTGACAGGAAATACATAATAGATGCCTTTAATGATGCCAAAAAATTCAATCCTGATTTTGTAGTGTACACAGGGGATTTTGTTAGTTATGAATCCGCAGAGCAATTTGAGCAATTACAAGAGGTTTTTGAAAATCCGGTTCTGGGAAAATATGGAACTATTGGCATATTGGGAAATCACGATTACGGCCTTAATTGGTCTCAGAATGATGTGGCGGATAAAATTGTAGAGATATTAGCTGATAATGGTATTGAGATGTTGAGGAATAGTCAAAAGCAAATAAGTGGCTTAAATTTTATTGGCTTAGATGACTATTGGGCAACGAATTTTAATCCACAAAAAGTTATGGATCATATCGACACAAATTTAGCCAATGTAGTGCTTTGTCATAATCCTGATGTTGCCGATGAACCTGTTTGGAATAATTATAATGGTTGGATCCTGTCAGGGCATACTCATGGAGGACAATGTAAACCCCCATTTTTAGATCCACCGATATTACCTGTAAAAAATAAAAACTATACATCTGGAAAAATTAAACTC
This sequence comes from Bacteroidota bacterium, assembly GCA_024280115.1. Taxonomy (GTDB): domain Bacteria; phylum Bacteroidota; class Bacteroidia; order Cytophagales; family Cyclobacteriaceae; genus JAAUQL01. The sequence goes on from JAJRQT010000166.1 coordinate 4,639, forward strand.
GAAGATGGCAGGAATTTATATATCAATAGAGCATTGGGTCATTTATGGCAGGTTAGATTTAATATGCGGCCCGAGATTACCGTATTTGAACTTGACAAAGTCTAAAAATTATCGAATTATACTTGTACGTACAAGTTGTTTTTTTACCTTTGCATCCGGAGTTTAATACTTGCACATTTCATGGCCCAAACAAGATATCAACAAATCTACAATATCCTGAAATCCCGCATTCAACAGGGAACCTATGCCGTTGGAGATTTCCTTCCTTCGGAAAACGAACTTTGCAATACTTATAAAATCACCAGGACAACTGCCCGAAAAGCCTTGGACGAATTGCTTAAAGAAAGCTTTATTGAAAAACTTCACGGAAAAGGAAGTAGGGTGAAAGAACGCCGTCAAACTTTGGGTTTATTGACCGTTAAGGGTTTTTCAGAAGCAGTGGGAGAAAATGTAAAAACCATATTTCTTCAAATGCCCAAAATTATAAATTGGCCTGAAAAGCTCCCATTTCCTGCTGGCGAAAAAGAACTGGAATCAGATTGTATCTATTTTGAGCGTTTACGGGGAGTGGGTGATATACCGGTAATGCTGGAATCAAACTGGTTTTCTGCAAATAGACTCGAAGACTTTGTGGAAGTTGATTTTGTGGATGGATCATTTTTTAAAACACTGAGTCAAAAGTATCTGATTGAAATCGTAAGCTCTGAGCAAGAATTGCGCGCTTTATATGCTGATGAGAAAAGTGCCAATTTATTGAAAATTGACCAGGGCTCTCCGATTCTTCGAATATCCATTAAGTTCACCACAAGTAAACCAGGCCTGAATATTTACAGCTATTTGTATTGTAATACCGAGAAATATCCTATTGGAAATATATATCAACACTAAAAATTATAACAATGTCAAAAACAAAAACTCTTGCCAAAATGATTGATCACTCCATCCTTCATCCAACTATGACCGATGAGGATTTGAAAAAAGAGTGTGAAGTAGCTAAAAAATATGATGTCGCATCTGTGTGTGTAAAACCATATGCAGTACCACAGGCAGTAGAACTTTTAAAAGGAACTGATGTATTTGTCGGTTGTGTCATCGGTTTCCCGTCTGGCAATTCTGCTACGGAAGTGAAAGTTTTTGAAGCTGAAAAGGCCTGCAAAGATGGAGCTGTAGAGATCGATATGGTCATCAATATCGGCAAAGCGCTTCAGGGAGATTGGGCATATATTGAAGAGGAAATTGGCGCTGTCACAAATGCATGCCATAAGCACGAAGCTATTGTAAAAGTAATTTTTGAAACAGATTACGTGACTAAAGAGTCGGATATCGTGAAACTTTGTAAAATATGCACAAAGGTTGGCGCTGATTATGTAAAAACTTCCAGTGGCTTTGGTTTTGTGAAAGGTGCCGATGGAAAATACAGCTATGTCGGGGCGACCATTCAAAATCTGAAGTTGATGAAGGCCTCCGTCGGTCCAAATGTAAAAGTAAAAGCTGCGGGTGGTGTCAGAACACTGGATGGATTAATTGCAGTTCAGGAAGCGGGATGCAGTCGATGTGGCGCCACAGCAACTATAGCCATGATGGAAGATGCTATTGAGAGATTTGGTAAATAAATTTCCACTGTACACCATTTTTTGGTCCAACTGCGGATTTATACATCTCCCAGCAAATTCACAATGAAATCAATCTTTTAAAATATTACTTAAAAAAGTAGATTTAAGCGCTATCCAAATCAGAAATAATAGAATTGCCCATTTAAGGTAAACCCTGTAATAATCGGTTGTATCCCTAAATCGGTTTTCTTTTATCTCCGCTTTTTCATAACGGTCGATCAATAAAAAAACATCCTCAAGGGTTTTATTGTCAGAAGCGCGGAAGAAACGGCCTTCTCCGATTTCAGCAATTTGTCTAAGGGTGGTCTCATCAAGTGTATTGTCACTATACAGCACCCTCCCAAAAATATCTTTCCCGGTAGGAACTTTGCCCTCCTTCCCTATGCCGATGGTATATATTTTTATATCGTAGGCATGACAAATTTCTGCTGCTGTTATGGGGTCTATGTTTCCTGCGGTATTATCACCATCACTCAGGAGAATAACCACTTTGGATTTAGAATCCGATTCTCTCATCCTGTTTGTTGCCACAGCCAATGCGCTACCAATAGCGGTACCGGATGCATCAATTTTTTCAAAAGTGATTTCATCGATATACGTATTTAAAAGTTTGTAGTCCGTTGTGAGTGGAGCAAGACTATAGGCATCACCCGAAAAAATGACAATTCCAATCCTGTCCTGGAATCTCCCTGCAATGAATTCTTTCGCCACTTGTTTTGCAGCTTCGAGTCTATTGGGATTGAAGTCTTGTATAGTCATTGATCTAGAAATATCCACGACGAGCATGATGTCAATTCCTTCGGTCCATTGTTCTACTTTCTCATTGCTTGTTTGCGGTCTCGCCAAAGCAACAATGAGCAAGGCGATCATCAAAGCAAAGAGGATATCCGGAATAAACCTCAATATGCTGATGAAATCAGATTTAATTTTTCTCTCCGGAAGTGCAATTGTCAATTTTTGTCTGAGCCGGATGCTTAGGAGCCATTTTAAAATAAATATCACGGGAATGGCCAGAAGAAACATAAGAATGAACTTGTATTCCCATGTAAAATTCTGAAATGTAGCGGGGTAAAACCAGGAAAAAGAAAACCATTTACTTACTTCTGGCATAATCTATCTGCTTTTAATCTCTTTAATTTTTTCGTTATAAACATCAATTGAAAATTTCATTAAATAATCAAAATTATCAAAAAGGTCTTTACTGTTTTCTCCGCCATAAATACACCTGTCAATCATTCTGAGGCTATCTTTGAGCTGTTCATTATTGTGCAAAACAAGTATTTCTTTGGTCGTGGATTTTGAAATTGGTTTTTTCTCCAGCCATTCCAGGTATCTTTTCCAAACGGCCAAAACATGCTCAGTGGTATTATTTGGATTATTACTGGAAACGTCACGCATCAAATTGAAGAATTGCTGTATGAATTTTTTATGTTTTCTGTTCAGTTGATACACCTTCCACGCTTTCAGAATTTGTTTCCCAAAGAATAGTGCAATAACAAAAGTAATGAAAAGCAAAAGCCCAAGTGCGATAAGAAAATAGGGGTAATTGAATTGCTTATTAATGTCAAATAATTCGGTATTTGATTTCAGCTCGGGTTTTTCCGGTATTTCGGTGACAACCGGAATAAATATAACAGAATCCATATTTGAAAAAATCGCCAGGCTGTCTTCATTGTTCATTACAAAGATGGGAAGTTGTAAATACTGGATAGAATCAATTTCAAATGTTGACAACCGATATACTACACTGTCAAAACTTTGAGTGCTGTCGGTTTTAGTTTTGAAATATGTCCTTGAATTATAATCGAATGTTCCGAACTTATAGGTGCTGTCCGGGAAAAGTATGTTCAGAGATTTGTCATATTTTACTGAGAGTGCAAAGGATATTTCCTCTCCAATTTTTACCTCTCGCTGTAAAAAAGTGCCCTCAGGTTCAATACTTTGTGCCTGTGAGAGGTGTATATGAAAAATTAAAATGATAATTTGAACTATTCTTTTTCTATGCAATTTTCCTTGATTTATTCCTTACCCTAAATAGTTTTATCAATTTTGGCACATAATCTTCATCAGTATTGATATTGACAAACGTGGCGCCCTGTCTTCTGCAAAAAAGCTCCAATTTTTCCTGGTTCCCCGTAAAAGTTTCTTTGAGGTCCCCTCTGAATTTTGTAGAGCTGGTATTGGTCCAGATGGTCTTTTTTGTTTCTTTATCCAAAAGCGGTACTATTCCAAGCCTCGGAAGTTGAGTCTCTCTTTTATCGCTTATTTGAATTACTACCAGGTCATGCTGAGATGCCAGGGCTTTTAGACTATGCTCATATCCTTCATCAATAAAATCAGAAATCATGATGACCACACTTTTCCTTTTTATCAGATTCAGCGCATATAATATGGATTTACTGATATTTGTTTTCAGTGATTTAGGTTGCAAGCTGAAGAGATCGGAAATGAACCTAAAAGCATGTTTTGTCCCTTTACCCGGTTTAACATATTTTTCTTTTGTGTCGGAAAAGCAAATTAAACCAACCTGGCTTTGCTCCTGGACTGCCGAGAGAGAAAGTACCCCACAGATCTCTTTAACCACATCAATCTTCTTATGCCCGGGATTTCCTATCTCCTGTGAGGCGCTCACATCTATTAAGAAAAATACGATCTGCTCCTTTTCTTCCCTAAATGTTTTCACAAAAGTCCCATGACCTTTGGCGGTAACATTCCAATCAATGGCCCTCACATCATCTCCGTATTGATAAGCCCGTACATCGTCAAATTCAAGTCCGGAACCTTTAAATACAGAATGAAAATTTCCCTGCATTTGATTATTAATGGCCTTTCGTATTTGAATTTGATATTTCCGAAGCTTTTTAACCAGTTCCTTCATTGGCATGAATTTGGCTTTAAAATTAGGACTTATTTAAGTAATTTTCACCCGTGAAAAAAGTTTTTTTAATACTCGCCATCTGTCTTTGCACCTTTTGTTCCAGGAAAAAGGCCAAAAACCCGGAAGACTTATATTCTATGGAGCAGGTTGCTGTTTTTCTAAAAGATCTTTACATGCTGGAAACAAAGGTAAAGAACCTTAATCTTGAGAAAGATTCTGCCAAGGTAGTTTTTGATTATTATGAAAATAAACTTTATAAAAAGCATGATATGAATGATTCCCTCTACCGGGAAAGTTTTAAATACTATATGGATGATATAAAAGGGCTCACCAGAATTTATGAAATCATGGCCGACAGTTTAAGCCTGGAAGAAAGGTTAGTTACAGGTAGTGAAGGCGTTCCTGAAGACGATGATTAAGTAACCATAATTATGCTATACCCTCATGACATTGAGCAAAAATTGGGTTTCGATAAAATTCGGGATTTGCTGAAAAACCATTGCTCAGGCGAGCTGGGTAAGCGAAACGTAGATAAAATAAAGTTTTCTCCCAATAAGAATCTGATTTTAAAACTATGCAATCAGACTGAAGAATATGTGAAAATGGTGGAAGCTGCGGAAAAAATCCCATCATTAAATTATCCCGAGATTGATGCATTGCTTTATAAAATCAAGGTGGAAGGCGTTTTTCTCGAAACAGAAGAAATAGCAAATATTCTCAAATCCCTGAAAATTTTACATTCCTGGTCGGTATTTTTTAAATCTAAAGCGGAAGAATATAAGGAAATTTCTGCGTTGGGTGAAAATATTCAGATTGATCAGTTGCTCATAAAAAAAATTGATAATTGCATCGATGCGAAAGGACAACTCAGGGAAAATGCTTCACCGGAATTAAGAAGCATCAGATCTGAAATTAACAAGAATGAGCGTCAGGCCCGCAAAACCCTGGACCGCGTGATGCGGGACACCCAGAAATCAAATATGTCTCCGGAAGATAGCTCATTGACAATCAGGAACGGGAGGTTGGTGATCCCTGTAAAATCGGAATACAAAAGATCTGTCAGGGGCTTTATCCACGATGCTTCAGCTTCAGGAAATATTATTTTTATAGAACCTGCAGAAGTATTGGAGATTAACAATGATTTAAAAGAACTTTCCTACAGCGAAAAGAGAGAAATCATTAGGATTTTAACCGAACTGACAGATGAGATACGGATACATAAAGACAGTATTTCTCATGGGAACAGGTTTTTGGGTATTATTGATTTGATTAAATCAAAAGCTTTACTCTCCATTGACTTTGATGCCAGTGTACCTTCGCTCAGTATTGAGGGAGACATAGAGTGGATTGGAGCGATAAATCCCATATTAAAAATGGCCCTGGTAAAGCAGGGGAAAGAGATTGTGCCATTGAACCTAAAACTCGATCGTCAAAAACGCATTTTATTGATTTCCGGGCCAAATGCCGGGGGCAAATCAGTATGTCTTCAAACAGCGGGATTGCTTCAATACATGTATCAATGCGGGTTGCCGGTTCCGGCGATAGAAGGTTCTTCTACAATTATTTTCAAAGATGTATTTATTGATATCGGTGATGAACAATCCATTGAAGATGATCTGAGCACATACAGCTCTCATCTGAAATCGATGGATTATTTATTAAAAAATGCTAACCGCGGCACCTTGTTCCTGATCGATGAATTCGGTTCCGGGACAGATCCTCAATTTGGAGGAGCTATTGCTGAGGCGATGTTGGAGCAACTTGCAAAATCGAAAAGCATGGGCATCATCACAACGCACTATAATAATTTGAAAAAGATGGCCGATGCTCATACAGGATTGTCAAATGGACGGATGCGTTTCGATGTTGGGAAGCTGGAACCGTTATATCAATTGGAGATCGGAAAACCGGGAAGCTCTTTTGCATTGGAAATTGCTGGAAAAATTGGTCTTCCAAAATCTCTAATTCAGTCTGCCAAAAAGAAAGCCGGGACTGATGCCGTAGAGTTGGATCGATTGCTTACGGAATTGGAAGAGGAAAAAAAGTTTTTTGAAGAGCAAGGCAAAAAGTTTGAAAGACAGAATGAATTATTAGAGAAAACTATAAAAAACTACAAAGACCTTCAATCAGATCTGAATGAAAATAAAAAGGAGATTTTGAATGAGGCCAAAATTGATGCTAAAAATCTTCTTAAAGAAACCAATCAGAGAGTTGAGAACCTGATCAGGAAAATAAAGGAAAATAAAGCTGAGAAGGAATCTACAAAAGAATCGCGCGAAGAGGTCAGGAAGTTTGAAAAAGAAATCAAACTGGAAAAGGTCAAAAAGAAAATGCAGGAGATAAAGGTCATTGGTGGGGCGATCCGCATTGGCGATTTGGTTAGGGTAAAAGGCCAGCAATCCATTGGAGAGGTTTTGAAAATGAGCAAAAAGGATGTAGAGGTATCGTTTGGAGATTTGAAATCTAAAATCAAGCTGGTTCGTTTGGAGAAAGTCTCAAGAGGTACAGTAAAAAAAATTGAAAAAGAGCAGTCATCGCCCATCAGGGGAATTAACATTAATGAGCGTAAAGCCAATTTCCACCCTGATCTTGATGTGAGAGGGAAAAGAGCAGAAGAAGCGCTGATGATTTTGGTGGGCTTTTTGGACAATGCCATTCTTTTTGGTGCTATCAGTGTGCGCATCATTCACGGTAAGGGCGATGGGATTTTGAGAGAGGTATTAAGGCAGGAATTAAAATCCTTTAAGGAAATCCACACATTTAACGATGAACACGCTGACCGCGGCGGAGCAGGAATTACTGTAGTGAAGTTTCACTAAAAATTTTAAACAACTTTACTAACTCATATAAGGTTCTTATATTTGTTTATTCTCAAAAAAAGGCGATTGCCAAATGCTTATGAAACAAGTGATACTAAATATTCCAGACAATAAATATCAGTTCTTCATTGAGCTTATTCGTAATCTTGGTTTCGATAAAGCCGAAGAACATGACATCCCGGAAGAACATAAAGCCATCGTACGGGAACGAACTTTGAAATCTAAAGAAAATCCTGAAAGATTATTGGACTGGGATCAGGTGCAGGACAAGTTCAGATTTGAGTAATGACTTATAAAATCAAAACTGAACCAGAGGCCCATGAAGATATTCAAGAAGGCATTGACTGGTACAACAAACAGCTCCCTGGTCTTGGTCGTAAATTTCACTCCGAGGTAAAAGCCTACATCAAAAAGCTGAAAATCAATCCTTTTTTCCAGGTTCGCTATGATGATGTACGTTGTCTCCCTATAATAAAATATCCTTATATGATTCATTTCACCATCAATGAGGAAGAAAAAATTGTTACCATAAAAGCGATTTTCAATACAAGTAAAGATCCCCAAAACTGGAAGGACAGATAAGGAATATGCACTGTCGATTTTCCTGCCGATAACTAACAGGACCCGGAATAAATCCGGGGATTATGGATGGGATAATTTTAGCAAATCAGTCGCTCGTTTGTATCAAGTGACGATTATGTCCATACTACAGGTTATGCTGCACAAAACTTGAAGTGATTGTGGAGAATAGATGATTAATTTATTTCAAACCCATCACCATCCAGATAAGCAGGGAATTTTTTTCTAAAATCTAATAGTTTATCCAGGTTGAGCTCTACAGTTTGAATTTTCTGCTTATTAGATACCTCGTTTATGGTCTGACCTTTGAAATTATAAATAACGGAATGACCATTATATTCTATCCCTTCACCATCTGATCCGGTCCGGTTAAGTCCTATGGTATAACACTGGTTTTCGAGCGAACGCGCTTTGAGCAATGCATCCCAAACCCATGTTCTGGGAGCTGGCCAGTTGGCTACATAAAGCAGTAAATCATATTCCAACCCATCCACTTCTTTAGAATACCGGTTTCTACTCCAAACCGGAAAACGGAGATCATAGCAAATTAATGGCATGATCTTCCATCCACGAAAATTCCGGATCATCCTTTTTTTACCTTCTGAATATATTATATGCTCATCCCCCATCCGGAAAAGATGCCGTTTGTCGTAGAAATCAAAACTTCCGTCCGGTTCTACCCAATACAACCTGTTGTAATATTTGCCTGACTCCTTTACAATATAACTCCCGACGATGGCAGCGTCTTTCTGTTGAGACATCTGTTTCATCCACTTAAATGTCTTGAAATTTGTTGGTTCAGCGAGATTTCCGGCATTCATAGAAAATCCAGTATTGAACATCTCCGGCAGAATGATGATATCTGAAGGTTCTTCAATTTCCCAAATCTTTTCTTCAAACATGGCGAGGTTGGCATCAATATCCTGCCAGTAGAGATCAGATTGTATGAGTGTTGTCTTGAGAAGATTCAAATTATGTATTGGGTTATAAATTTACTTTTTAGCGGGAAAACTCATAATATATTCAACCTTAACGATGCCTTTGCTGATGTTGGTAAGCTTACTTTTCAAAAGTCTTTTTTTAAATGCTGAGAGATGATCAGTAAAAAGAATGCCCTCAATGTGGTCATATTCATGCTGAATGATACGTGCTTTCATTCCCTCAAATTCTTTTGTGTGCTCCTCCCAATTCTCATCAAAATACTGGATTATTAACTTTTCCGGGCGAACCACATCTTCCCTGATATCCGGAATGCTGAGGCAACCTTCTTCAAAAGCCCAGTCATCTCCATCCTCTTCAATGATTTCCGGGTTTATAAAAACCTGCTTCCAATCGCCAATTTCTTCATCTTCCAATGGCGTAGCATCGGCGATAAACATGCGAATACTCTTACCAATTTGAGGAGCTGCAAGACCTATACCCTGGGCTTTGTGCATTGTTTCGAACATACTTTCAGCGAGTTCTTTTACATCGGTCTCACCTTTTATAATATCCTCACATTCTTTCTTTAATACAGGATGCCCGTAGGCTATAATTGGGTATATCATTAATCGATTTTTTAAATAAGCTGCAAATTTACGAAACTACCGTAATTTTCTCTCTTAAAAATCTAACAACATTTTTGTACTATTGTTGGTCTTTTGAAAAACAAAATTTATGGTAATGCATAATTCTAAATCAAAACTTATTACAAGTGAGGACTATTGGGCGATTTGGCTCGGAACATTTTTTCTGATTTTAGGAATTATTTTTTATTTGGTATCTGGGAAAAATGAGATAGGAGATGATATTATTTTAAACAAAAGTACGGTTGTTGAGCAAGCTGAGAATGCTCCATTTAGAACAGTTGAATGGTATAAGTCAAAAGATAATCTTTCTAAACTCACAGGCAGTAAGACATCAATCGGGAAAAAGATAAAAGGATTTTTAAGCAAACCTAAATCATGGAAGGGAAACCCTCTTGCTGCTTTTTTTTCAAGAGAGAAATCAATAACAGATGGTGAACAGAAAAAGCTTGAGCATCTGAGAGAAGAGATAATAAATTTGGAAAATGATGCAAGCTCCAGGGAGAAATTGACCAGGGATGCATTATTTAAAGATGTCGCATTGAATCAGTCAGCGGAAGCAGCCGTAGAGAAATGGCATGAAGCCATGGTGAATTATGAAAAAGCAACAAAGAAAGCCACACAAAAAGGATACAGTATCTTGTCTGGACTGCTACAGCTTGGGATAGCCTTGGCGTTGATTTTTGGTTTGGGCGCTTATTTTATGGGGTATAAGTATTTAAAATTTGCCATCGCATTTGCGGGTGTTTTTATCCTGGCGGTTATATCATATACTTTAGCAGCCCAAGCTGATATGAAGAATCTTGGTATCAGTTATGCAGTCTGGGCCATTCTTATCGGTCTTATCATTAGCAACACCATTGGAACTCCGGGATGGTTGAAACCCGCAGCACTGACCGAATATTACATCAAAACGGGTTTGGTCCTGCTTGGAGCAGAAGTACTGCTAAGCAAAATGCTGGCCATCGGATTGCCGGGAATATTTGTTTCCTGGGTAGTTACTCCGATTGTTCTGATTACTACATTTTGGTTTGGACAAAAGATCTTAAAAATTGGATCAAAAACGCTCAATATTACCATAAGCGCTGATATGTCTGTTTGTGGTGTTTCGGCTGCTATCGCCACCGCAGCTGCATGCAATGCTAAAAAAGAAGAACTTACACTTGCAGTGGGCTTATCAATGGTTTTCACATCTATTATGATGATCGCTATGCCAGCATTTATCAACGCGGTTGGAATGCCGGAGGTGCTTGGCGGCGCATGGATAGGTGGTACCATTGATGCTACGGGGGCGGTTGTGGCAGCGGGAGCATTTCTTGGAGATAAAGCTTTGAGTGTTGCCGCAACCATAAAAATGATTCAAAATATATTGATTGGGATAATCGCTTTTGGTGTTGCCTTCTATTGGGCGACAAAAGTTGAAAATAAAGGAAAAACCAAGGTGGGGGCATCGGAGATTTGGCTCAGGTTTCCGAAATTTATAATTGGTTTTATAGGCGCTTCACTTATATTTTCAATTTTGTACGCGGCACTTTCACCGGAATTTTCCTATGCATTTATTGACCATGGCATCATCAGGGGTTTCACAAAAGATCTGAGAGGCTGGCTATTTTGCCTGGCTTTTGTGAGTATCGGTCTGTCTGTTAATTTCAAAGAATTGAAGTCACAATTCTCAGGAGGAAAACCATTGATCCTGTATATTTGTGGCCAGAGCTTAAATCTAATCCTAACACTGCTCATGGCATACATCATGTTTTATATAGTATTCCCTGAAATCACTGAATTGATTTAGCAATGAAGAATTGGTTAAAACTGTTAATTTGCGTGGCAGCAATATGGGTATTTGTGAAAATAACGCCTTTGTTATTATCCCGGATCAACGCATATCAACAAGTAATTCAGAAATCAGAAATACTGGGTATTGATAATTCTGCCTTATTCTATTCAGAAGAATTGTTGACATCCAAAGCAGAGCAAGAATTGAAAGAGCGATTGAATTGAATGTTATTTAGATATTTTCACTTTGTGATAAGAAAAACTGTTTAAATGAAAAATATTTCTAAGCAAACCGGTGGATACTTTATCGTCCTGCTATTTATGAGTTTAATTATTTCATGCGAACCAAAAGAATTTGAAAAGCCAAATATCATTCTAATAATGGCTGATGATCTCGGATATGGAGATATTGGTTGTTATGGCAATAATGAAATTAAAACCCCCGCCTTGGATAAATTAGCTACAATGGGTTTGAAGTTTACAGACTACCATTCAAACGGAGCTGTTTGCTCTCCGACCAGGGCAGCACTTTTAACAGGCAGGTACCAACAGCGAAGTGGCATTGAAGGTGTTATTTATGCCAAAGGAGAAACGAGGCAGACAGGCTTGGATATCGAAGAGCTGACCTTTGGAGATTTTATGAAAAGCACCGGATATGCCACGGGAATAGTAGGGAAATGGCATTTGGGTTATAGAATTGACTATAATCCAATTTACCAGGGTTTTGACTATTTCAGAGGCTATGTGAGCGGCAATATCGATTATCATTCACATATTGATGGCGCTGGATTTTCTGATTGGTGGCACGATCTTGAAAAGGTTGAAGAGGAGGGTTATGTCACGGATTTGGTTACAGAATACGCTCTGACCTTTATTGAGAAAAATAAAGACAAGCCATTTTTTTTGTATGTAGCCCACGAAGCTCCACACTTTCCTTATCAAGGCCGCAATGACATCGCTGATCGTACGCAGAACGGTAAATTCCCTGGCCTGGGAAGCAGAACGGATAAAGCAGGGGCCTATAAAGAGATGATAGAAGTGATGGATGAAGGCATCGGAAAAATCGTAGATCGCCTGGTTATGTTAGGCTTAAGCAATAATACACTTATTATATTCTGCTCTGATAATGGTGGTTCCAATAGTGTGGCAGACAATGGAAATTTAAAAGGTAGCAAAGGGTCGCTGTGGGAAGGGGGGCATCGCGTACCTGCAATAGCATACTGGCCCAATAGTATTAGACCTGGAACTTCCACAAAGGAGACTGTTATGAGCATGGATCTTTTTCCTACTTTTGTGAATTTATCAAAGGCTGAATCTTTACCTGATTTCAAGTTTGATGGAGTGGATATTACCTCTCTGTTGCTTGATAACAAGCCACTCCCCGAGCGGACACTATTTTGGAAATACAGAAATCAAAAAGTCGCGAGAAAAGGAAAATGGAAGCTTATGGTGGACATTGATGATTCTTATCTATATAATCTTGATGCTGATATTTCAGAAAAAATCAACCTTGTGGATTCTAAAATCAAAATAACTTCAGGGCTTAAATCTGATCTTGAAAGGTGGGAACTGGATGTCTCAAATGGAGTAAAGCAAAGAACTAAATGATGTTAATTTACCAAGTACTCTATCTGTATTGGGCTTGCTCGACATGGTTTTGAATTTAAAAGGGCCGGATGAAAATACATTAGAAGAATTATAATTCTTTTTCGAAAAAATATTTATAGCTCTTTTTTGCAGCCATATGTTCCTTGAATTCGATTAAAGAATCCTGATTTTTACCATCGGGTTTTGTAGATATTCCCAAGTCCAATATTTCAAACTGATGCCTCTGACAATAATTGTACATGCCGACGTTTAATAAAACTGATGGACTGTACAGATTATATTTCCTTAGATTTGCTTGCAAAAAGCTATATAATATCCGCCTGTGCACTTTAATAGCAATTGTTGCTGCCGTCAATTCTCCGTTTTGCCTCACTGAAAACAAAAAGTAATTTTGTGGAAATTCGTTAAGGTATTTTACGAATTTATCCTTCGAAACGGAAACCTCCACATTTTGTTCTTGTCTGCAAGATTGGATATAATCGTAAATTTCAATAGCATTTGCAGTAGGTTCTTCCAAAAATATAAAACCATTTTTCTCACACTTTTTCAACCTTTTTCTTTCCATGTAATGTACCTTCTTTTCCAAAGGATCTTCATCAATAGATATGTGATGATTTACCGCTTTTAGTGCTACAGAAAAGCCTGATTTTCCCATGGTTTTTAATACAATCCCGGCTTTTTTAGGTGAATAGCATTCTGCAAAATTCGTGATGATAACCTTTTCGACATTCCGGGATTTCAGGTCATTTTCGATAAACATCCAAAACTCGCAGAGTAAATTCGGATGAATATTGGGGCTGAACTCGAATGATCCAAAAAGTGACTTATAAGGGCTATAAGCTATATTATCTTTAAATAAAAAATGAATTTTCCCTTCAATTCTCTTTTTTACATAATTGACTATAAAATAATTGGCCCGTTCGTTTAAACCCTGGGTATTGATGTGTTTTACTTTATTGAACAAATAATTATCAAAATTAAATGCATACCCAAACGGGATCTGATCAACTAAAAATTCAAATGTATTCAATGTCAAAATATTAGCCTGTAAAAATAATATGATTTTGTTTGGGAATGCTTTTTATTTGAGGTTTCCTTGAGTCAAAGTTTTTCCTAATGATATACGTAATTCTTGGTATTGTTGCCAATGTACTTCTTTTTCTGGCTGTCAGGTCATTTTCCATTTTTAAAATCGACAGCTTACAAGCCATCGTAGTAAACTACTATGTTTGTGTAGTCACAGGCCTTATATTTATTGGCAAACCAACAATTTTACTAGACGTAGATTTTGGAGCATCTTGGAGCTGGTTTGCTTTGTTTATTGGTTTGTTGCTTGTTGCCGGTTTTTATGTTACTGCACTCACCGCACAACTTCTTGGTGTCACTGTTGCTTCCGTTGCAAGTAAAATGTCGATGGTTTTCCCGATACTTTTCAGCTTGTTTTTCATGAAGATAGAATCGAAATCTTTTTCCTTCCTCAATTACAGCGGAATGGCCCTGGCAGTATTTTCAATATATCTGAGTTCCATTAGAAAAGGGGATAAAAGTGACCTGAAAGTCAGTAGAAAATATTTGCTGCTACTGCCTTTTGCTGTTTTTATCATTGGCGGATTGATAGATACCTTGATTAACTACAGTAACCAGTATTTGGTGACCACCGAAAATGAAGATGTATTTCCGATATCCCTCTTTGCCTCCGCAGCATTTATTGGTACTATTGCCCTGTTTTTTCAAAGGAAGAAACTTGAATGGAAAAATATAATAGGTGGGATTTACCTCGGTATCCCAACCTATTTCGCAGTTTACCTCGTTTTTAAAGCCCTTACAGTTTTTCAGAACAATGGAGCGGTTTTCTTTCCGATTTATAATGTTGGAATCATTCTGCTTTCTTCCTTTGCCGCTATGATTTTATTTAAAGAAAGATTATCAAAAATCAACTTCTTAGGTTTAGGTCTTTCCGTTATAGCGCTCTTTTTTCTTTCGTATCAGGAGATCATACATTACTTTACTAAATAGTGGAACAAAAAGACACATACTTTACACTAAAAGGAAATTCAGAAGGATTCTATAAAGAAAGAGGAAGTAAGTTTCTGGCTTTTGCATATGTCGTTTTCGATGAAAATGAAGTAAAGACAGAATTAGCGGCGCTGAAAAAGAAATACTATGATGCCAGGCATCACTGTTACGCGTATGTGCTCGGAAATAAATCGGAAAAATACAGGGCGAATGATGATGGTGAACCTGGTCATTCGGCGGGAGATCCTATCCTGGGACAAATCCGATCTAATAATTTAACCAATACCCTGATTGTTGTTGTACGCTATTTTGGAGGCACAAAGCTTGGAATTAGTGGTTTGATCAATGCGTATAAAACAGCATCAGCAGATGCGATTGCTAATAATGCCATTATCGAAAAATTGCTACTCTCTGAATTGACCTTAGAATTTGAATATCCTCAACTGAACCATGTGATGAAATTAGTTAAAGACCACAACCTGGAAATCATTGCTCAAAAAATGGAAATTTCCTGTGAAATGAAACTCGGTGTCAGGCTGAGTTTGGAGAAACAGGTGAAAGTCAGGTTGCTTGAAATGCATAAAGTCTCGGTAAGGTCATCATAAATGAACCACCCGCCTTTTTCAATCACCCAACTACGTGCCCAAGTGATTAATACGACAAAAACGGCATTTATTTAAAGTTGGGATCACATTTGGAATATTTCATTCAAGAGATACCGGCGATTGACAATATGGTACTTTATGGATAGGCACCAGTTAGTGCATGCACGAAAATTCTATGTTTTTAGTCTTTGATAAGAGAACGATAAAGACTAGGCTTTCGAAGTTTTTGAAACCAAGGAGTTTACAGGCAGTAAATGACTGTTTCAAAAACAAGAGTAACGCAGTATTTGACGTTTTCTTGCAAAGACTATTTAGTTACCCGGAGGCCTGTATCCAATAGTCATCTGCGCAGCAGTATCAATATCTTCCGGATCTATCAATGGTGTAAGCATTATATCAACTGCACCAGTAGATTTTATCCCCAAGCTGATGGCTGAGGCCGTAGATACATTTGGCATATCTATAATGGCTATTACGTCTGAATGGCCAAAACAGTAGTAAAAAGCTTCCACTTTGCCTCCCAGTTTTCTGGCCATTCCTTCTATTAATTTTTTTCTGTTGGTTCCGCCCTCCTTGATCAATCCTTTTGTGCCGGCTGAGGTATAAGAGGCATTTACTAAATATTTTGCCATGGTTATAATGGTTAAGGTTGTAAATAATTTTTTTTTATCGACTTATAATGTAGGCATACTTATGACCATTAGCAAACCGTGTGCGATTGGAAAATTTGATATATGTATTTTTCTTGTCAATCAAAAAGGGCAGCAAACCCTTACTTCAATTCCATCATGACCCGGGAGTACCACTGCTCCCCTGTTTGCCGGTGTTAAAATTTCAAACTTTACAGGGGGGCCTGCATTGAACTCAATGTCTTTTACCGGAAGTCTTGAAAGGTTCGTAACCAGCAATCCATTTTCAGGATGACATACATGAATTTTCTCATTGACTGAAATGCCCTCATCCCTGGTTAATAGAGCCATTGTCTTCAATCCATCATTAACATATTTTTCATCGATAGATGCAATACTGTTTCTTATAATTATCGCCAATTCGGAAAGTTTGGCATTCATTAGTCGCTCATAGGAGAGCGGAGTTGAGGCCAATGTAACTGCATTGCCAAAATATGTTTGAGGAAAATTCACAATTAATCTCCTGTAATCAAATGGGCAACTGATGAACGTCTGATGATCTTTAGTATCAGTTTTCCATTGCTCCATATATCGTTTCCAAAGAGAGGCAACTATCACATCATTGAATGATAATCGAACCGTACATTCTTTCTGAGCTTTTTCCAGCAGCGACTTTAATTCCTCTTTTGAAATTTTTATAGTTTCCCAAATCAATTTATCGCGATTTATATCTGCCCTTTTTTCACTTAGGAAAAGGCCTGTATTTTTAAATAGTTCCTTTGAAGAAACTATATTTTCACCAGCAGAATCTTTGATCAATAGTGTCCTTTGATGTGATGGAGAAAGCATGGATTTCCTATGAAATGTACTGACCCAGCTTGCGAGAAAAAAGAAATAGCTGAATCCATCTGCCACGCAATGAGATATACTTATCCCCAACACTGAACCCAAAGGGGTTTGCGTGAGCCGAATCCGGGCCAGAGGTTCTCCCTCAAGAGTAGCAACAGGATCAATGAATATTTCCCTCTTTTCTGTTTCATCAAAATTGATGTTGCTGTTGACAACTTCAAAGTGGCAACCATTTTGGCCCTCTTCAAGCCAATAGGTACCATCAATTTTTCTGAGCTTACTTCGTATGGGGGGGAATATTTTTAAGGTCTCATTTAAACTGGTTAAAAGTTTTTTTTCATCAATTTGAGCTTTGTAAGAAAACACAAACTCTATTGGGTATGACCCGGTGCCTGTAAATACATGATCTATTGGCGATAGGGGGATATTTTTGCTCATTTTATGAATATCAGGTTTGAATGAATGGTTTTACAACGAATTTAGTGGCTAATGGACAAATGAAAAAATGATAGTATGCATAAATAATTAGATGATAGAGAAAAACCGGATTGAAGCATTAATAAATAACTGAAGTTTCGCACTAAAATAAACATCTTTAATTGATTGAAAAACAATGTCTTATATAATATATTTTCTTTGAGTCTCTCTGCGTCTTCTTTGAGTAACTTTGTGAAATAGCTGTTACACAGAGTTGAGCGAAGAAGCACAAAGTTTCACAGAGGAAAAAATACTATAAAATGGAAATGATAAAGTATTGATTGTTAGGCATATAAAATTTTTGGTGATAAGAACATTACTTGTATGTGCGAAACTTCAGTAAATAACTCATTTAAGCTGTCTCGCTTGAAGGTAAGGTAGATTTAGAATTATATTAAGATCGCTAAAAGTTAAATATGTTTAAAACCTCATCTTTTATCATCTCCGCTCCTCTTCTGTGCAACAACACTAATGAAAGACAATTGGAATGCGTGGTAGATCATTACCGGTACCAAAAATAAACCGGCGTTGCTCATGCCTGCAAACAATACATCAGAAAATACAGTCCCGTGAATAAGAGATTTTTTTGATCCACAGAATAATGCAGTAATCCGATCTTCTCTCGAGAAGTTGAGTTTTTTACTGATACTATAAATGAGAAAATAGACAAAAAAGAAAAGTGCAATCACTCCGATTCCGATAAAAGACAATTCTATCCAGCTTATGTTATTTATTATTCCGCTTGCAAAAGAGCTGCTAAAACTTTTATACACAATGACTAATATGATGGTTTTGTCAAACATTGTCAATTGCTTTTTATATCTGTTGGCCAGCCCACCCCAAAAGCGATGCATGACCATACCAAGTATCACAGGTAATAAAATTTTCAATATTAAATTGAGGAATATATTGCCTAAATCAAATGAAGCATCCTTAGTTTACAGAAATAGGCCCATCCACAATGGAGTGATCAAAATTCCAATTAATCCGGAAACACTCGCATTGAAAATGGCTCCAGGAATATTTCCTTTTGCAATAGATACCATCACCACTGATGATGAAACTGTTGAGGGAAGGGTGGCTAAAAAGAATACTGCGAGCCAAAGAGTAAGGTGCTCTTCTCCTTTGACAAATGGTAAAAGCGCTATGATTATTAATGGAAATATTAAAAAGGTAGCTACCTGGATAAGGGTATGGAGTCTCCAGTTAGAGAGCCCTTCTTTCATTTTTTCAGGGCTCAGTTTCAATCCATAAAAAAAGAAAATGCCCGCAATTCCATAGGTGCTGATTTCATTTAGAGGAATAATATGCTCAATTCCAGGCATCCAATAAGCCAAAAAAATCATCGAGATTAATAGAAGTACAAACCTGTCGGGCTTAAATCCTTTCAATGGATAATGTTTTATTTTCGAAGGCAAAATTAAACAGGTTTTCCAGCGAATCTAATGGAAGTAGCAGAAATGTCAGAGGTTCGTAACAGCATGATGCCTGACCAACCGGCAATGATCAGACATTCTAAAAATATATAGGAAAATTCAGCAGCTTAAACACTTAAAGTAATTTGCCATTCTCGCTCTACGGATTAAACCATTATAAATTAAATGCATCATATTTAGGTTGACTGCGATTGATCTTCTTTCATAGTGAAAAAGATAATTAATCCCAATCCGCTCTTAAATGTCGTTTGTTGAAAATTTCCGGGCCTTGGTAGATATTTATTTTTCTAAGCACATTTAATAACAAATTTTAGCTTGTAAAATTTTCTATATATAAAATGATCAGTAAATATGAAGTGGAAATTACGAACCAGTTTTGTCATTGTATTTTTTATAAGCTACTTATTTTGTTCGCCCCAATTAAAAGCCCAGGATAAAAAAATTGAAGATACGTCTGTTACAGAATCATTCTTTGGATTCAACCTGAATATGATCCTGGAAAAGCTTTCTGAAGATTATAATTTTCAACTTGACTATGATAATAATCTTTTCTCCAATAAACCTCTTAAGGCTTTTAGCTATCGGGAACAGCCATTAAGCCTTGTATTAGAAGGTTTGCTATCGGACAGGGGCATCCATTATAAATTTATTGGTAATAGTACCTTAGTGATCAGGCCACAAAACGAACCTTTGGAAATATTTTATGAACCTTCCCGGGCAGATTTCACCCTCACTGGTATTATATTAGAAAAGGGTACAGGAGAATCACTACCAAATGCAGTGGTTATAATTAAAAGTACACGTCAGGGAACCGTTACAAATGTTGATGGATTTTTCACCCTTTTAAATGTGCCATCAGATACTTCAACTCTGATCGTTAGGTATCTCGGTTATCAGACCACAACATTCAAACTTAATCCTGAGCTGCTGACAAAACAACTGGTGCTGGAGATTCAGTCAATTTCCAACCAGCTCGATGAAGTTGTGATCACCTCAACACAAGAGCGCATGATCAATGCCTCTGAAGATATTAGTAAAATAACCGTGTCTCCGGCTCAGCTCTCCAAACTGCCCAGCCTTGGAGAAAAAGATATTTTCAGGTCATTACAACTGCTGCCCGGTATCAGTGGGACCAACGAAACCTCCTCGGGATTATATGTGCGTGGTGGCACTCCCGATCAAAACCTGAATCTACTCGATGGATTTACAGTGTATCACGTGGATCATTTTTATGGGTTTTTTAGTGCTTTCAATGCCAGCGCCATCAAAGATGTTCAATTGTATAAGGGGGGATTCGAATCGAAATACGGGGGCAGAATTTCAAGTGTTGTTGACCTTACGGGAAAAACAGGAAATACTCAGAAATTCTCGGGAAGTGCCGGGATCAGCGCCATCAGTGGTAACCTGTCGTTGGAAATACCTTTTGCAAACAATAAGGGCTCTATATTTTTTGCCGGCAGAAGATCCTATACTGACATTATAAAGAGCGGTCTTTACAATAATATTTTTGACTTGTTCAACCAAGAATCTGAGACGCAAACTGCTCCTGCATCAGGGCCGGGAATGGGTGGAGGAAGAGGTGGGGGAAGATTTGCCCAAACCGAAGTGGAACCGGCTTTCTTTTTTCACGATATAAATGGAAAAATAAGTTACCACCCCTCAGATAAAGACATCATTGCTATCTCAATCTACAATGGCGCCGATAACCTTGATAATTCCAGAGATTTCAGCAGCTCTATTCTCGGTCCTATAAGCCAGACTGGCTTTGATAACAGCACAAAAGATGTTACCATATGGGGAAACTGGGGAACCAGCTTGAAATGGGGCCGGCAATGGAATAGTAAATGGTACACGAACAGCATCATTGCATACTCCAATTACTACAGTGGGAGAGAACTGTATTCCACGACAGAGATTGTAAGAGATGACTCCGTAAGCATTAGGAATATGGGTACGATTGAAGACAACAACCTAAAAGATTTTACCCTTAAAATTGATAATGAGTATCTGTTGAATAGCTCAAACCATATTGAGTTCGGTGTTCAGATAACAAATAACGATATTTCATATAACCTGGATAGAAACGATACAATTCAAATTCTGGACAGACAGGATAATGGTACCACATACGCTGCCTATTTGCAGGACAAATGGAAGCCTCTCCCAAAACTTACACTGGTACCTGGGGTCAGGGCAACTTATTTCGATATTACAGATGAAATGTATTTCGAACCGAGAATCTCTGGCTCTTATAATTTAAGCTCCAGGTTCAAAATAAAGGCTGCCTGGGGTAAGTATTATCAATTTGCGACCAGGATCATCAGGGAAGATCTCTCACAGGGCAGTCGTGATTTTTGGTTGCTGGCAAATGGAGAAAATACGCCCGTATCTTCAGCGATTCATTATATCGGTGGATTAAGTTATGAAACAGAAAAATTTCTGTTCGATGTTGAGACATATTATAATGACCTGGAAGGCCTGACAGAATATACACTAAGATTTGCAGGGCCAAGGACCAGAGAATATAACGAGCTGTTTTACCAGGGTACCGGATATTCAAGAGGGATTGAATTTTTAGCTCAAAAGAAAGCAGGGAAATATACCGGATGGATTAGCTATACCCTTGGAGAAGTGATTTACGATTTTCCTGAATTGTCCGAAGAGCCATACCCGGCGCTTCATGATCAAACCCATGAATTTAAGATTGTAAACAGCCTTACCCTGGGAAGATGGGACCTCGCAGCGACCTGGATTTATGCCACAGGAAAACCATATACCACTCCAGTAGGTATGTACGAAGTGCCTTTATTGGATGGTAGTACGGATAGTTATGTGAGCATTGGAGAGAAAAATGGATACAGACTTCCCGATTATCAAAGAATGGATGTATCGGCTTCCTATAACTTTAAATTGGGAAAGGCAAAAACACAATTGGGACTGTCAATTTTCAACTTATATAATCACACAAATATTTGGTATAAAACCTTTGAAATCGTTGAAGGTGACCTTATTTCTACAGATGTCAAAACACTAGGATTTACACCTAATGTATTTTTTAATATCAATTTTTAATTACAATGAGAAAGTCAATTATATATATCCTGTTCATTTCATTTCTATACCAGGCATGCACTGATGATTTGGAAGAAATTCCATTTGCCGATACTGCTGTTGTTGTTGGCTATCTGTATGCGGGTGAGCCGGTTAAAGATATAAAAGTCAGCAGTTTAATTCCCTTTAATTCGGATTCTACAGACGAATATCATATCAATGATGCTGAAATTGATATTATTAACAATGGAAAATCCTACAGGCTTACCTTGTCTGAAGGAGATTCTGGCTACTATCACTATCCCGGTGAAGATCTTCAAATCATTGCCGGGGAGAACTATGAATTCCGGATGAATTATAACGGAAAGGAAATTACAGCTCAAACCATGGTTCCGCAAGTCCCGGAAGGATTGTCAATTTCTGCTGATGAGATGTTTATTCAGCCAATTTATGAATTCTTTGATATGAGAAACAGGTATATAGAAGACGTAGATATAACGTGGAAAAATGACAATGGTGATTATTACTATTTACTTATTGACAACGTTGAAGACAATCCCTCACCAATAGATGTGAATGGAATTTTAGAGGGTTTCAGAGGCGGAAAAAACTTTTCATTTATATCCAAACCTACGCAATTGGATATTTACAAAATCCGCGGAAGAACTTTGGAACAATATGGTACCCACAGGGTGAAATTGTATAAGGTGAGCAAAGAGTATGCAGATTTGTATGAATCGTCCGGACAGGATTCGAGAAATTTGAATGAACCTTTAAGTAATATAAATAATGGCCTGGGGATATTCACTTCATTCAACAGCAATGAAATTTTCTTTGAAGTGAAAATGCCATAGTTTTACCCCAATTATTCATGAGAAGCTTGCGACATGGGAAACAAGGAGTTGATTATCTGATATTTATCCTGAATAAACATAAATAATGAATGGCTCAAAAATGAGGAATACATTTTCTTTGAAAGAAAAATCAATTCCTTGTCCTTCAACATTTTAAGCGTTTCAATAATTATTTCCCGAATTATTCGGGTTAATCATTGGTAACCTTACTATCCCACCAATTATTTCCAGGATCGAAATCTTTGGACAAGAAATTTAGCCGTTGTTTTTCCAATTGTGGCCATCGCTTATTTATCACATTTTCGAGATATTTCTTTTCTAGTTCTACGTTGTATTCCGGATCTTTTTTAGGAAACCTGGCACCGACTTCATTCAAATAATCAAATAGATGTTTATTTAAATCATTGGCTATCTCAGGATGATCCATAGCAATATCAGTGGTTTCGGATAGATCCGTGTCGAGGTTGTACAATTCGTGCCGGCCATCTTCATAGTAATGAATAAGTTTCCATTTTCCCTCCCTAATGATAGATGAAGGTTCACCACCCTGATTTCCGTAATGAGGATAATGCCAGATCAATGGCCGTTTTCCAATATCCCCGCCTTTGAGCAAAGGAACTAAGCTTACCCCATCTGTATGCTCCATGGGTTTCAGGTCTGCCCCGACAAGGTCAAGGATTGTTGGGTAGAAATCAGTTCCGGTAACGGGAACACCACATCTTTTACCAGCGCTATTTAACCACGGAACCTTAATAAAATAAGGCTCGCGGATACCTCCTTCAAATTGATATCCTTTTCCTCCCCGCAAAGGCAGGTTAGAGGTTGCAAACGCATCACCGGCTGCTACACCACCATTGTCGGAGGTAAAAATTACAATGGTATTTTCTTCAAGCCCAAGTTCGTGAAGAGTATTCAGAACAATACCAACTGCATCGTCCATTGCCTCAACAAGTCCGGCGTAAACCGGATTATCCTGAACCTGTCTGATGGGAAGGAAATGCCCCATTTCAAAACCAGAAGTTGCAATGCCATTATCTTCGGCCTTTTGTCGGTATTTATTCCATTTTTCCTGAGTTGTTTGGATAGGCCCATGAACAGCATAAAAAGAGAGATAAGCAAAAAACAAAGAGTCTTTATTTTCTTTCAAGAAATCTATAGTTTCTTCTGCCAATCGCATAGATAAATTTTCACCATCCTTTCTATTCTCCAGGTTTGGATTTTTATACGGAGAGAAATAACCACCCCTCGGACTACCTGCATCCCAACCCCCGATATTGATGTCAAATCCATGATCGGTTGGCCACGAGCCCTCGCTTCCCAAATGCCATTT
Source organism: Bacteroidota bacterium (assembly GCA_024280115.1). Lineage (GTDB taxonomy): Bacteria > Bacteroidota > Bacteroidia > Cytophagales > Cyclobacteriaceae > JAAUQL01. The sequence continues at coordinate 28,724 of JAJRQT010000166.1, forward strand.
CCCTGCAAAAAAAGTTTTGTAACCCAGTTCCTTCATAGCCTCGGGAAGCACTGTGTATTCTTGCGGTAGATTATGCACATATTCCGGAGGCAAAAGTTGGTTGAACCGATTGGTTTTGCGCCATTCTTCGTCGGTTTTAGCGCCAATCCAGTCAGTAATTCCATGGCGAGCCGGGAACTTTCCCGACATAATGCTTGCCCTGGACGGACTGCAAACCTGGCAGGTTGCATAGCCATCAGTAAATACCATCCCCTCATTGGCTATTTTGTCTATATTGGGTGTTTCATAAAAATTGCTCCCCGTGCTACTTAAATCATGATTTCCAAAATCATCGGCTAAAATGAAAAGTACATTTGGTCGCTGCACTTCTGATTTGTTTTGCTGATCACAAGCGAATAATATGCTAAAACATATCAGTAAAACTACTTTTATTAAGTTTCCCATTTTTTTGAACGTCATATTTTGCGAAGCTAAAAAGTTACATATTAAAATCTTTTAAATGAAGACTTCATGTTTTGTTTTCGTAATATATGAATTGGAGCCATCATTTCATTTCTGAAATTTTTTTCTCGTTCCCGTAAATATCCGCCACCCCTCCTGAGACTAAAAATTTCATTACCTCTGCAGCCGGAACATCAATAGGTTGAATAGCATCTTTCGAAACCAGGTAGGTTTCTCCAGTGAATGTATAGCTAAACGGTACATATACAGCAAGTGTATCTTCCTTACTAAAAGCTTCCAGATTTTGATTGGTTATAAAGCCAATTCGGCTGGCGTTGTCATTGGGATTGATTTTAAATAATACCGGTTTATTGAACTTTTTGTCCTTCCCAACAAATGCTGAGAAGAAATCTTTAATGGCAGAATAGATCAGCGCTAGTAGCGGAATTTTATTAATTATTTTATGGAATAAAACCTTAAACGGCCTTGCGATTATGGTCTGTCCTACATATCCCAGGGCTGTTAAAAATACCACCATGATCAGGATGCCCAAACCGGGAATTTCTTTACCGATCATCTTGGTTAGGATCTCTTCCAGGATGTTATCAGAGAAATTGAAAATCAGGTATATCATGTAAATAGTAATGCTGATTGGAGCTAGAAACAGCAGGCCCTGAAGGAAATAACTCGTTAGTTTTTTCATTGAAAATTGTATTTACCTGCAAAGATATATTTTGGTTGATTGATTCCTACTTTGAATTATATATTAAAAAGTCATACAGTTAATCCGATTTCTACACCCTTCTCCGATTATTTCATTATTTTGGCCGGAAAATTATTCTAAATCCCAAAATCCTAAAAGATGAGTCCTTACGTAGCAGAGTTTATTGGCACTATGATTTTAATAACCTTTGGAGGCGGAATCGTCGCCGGTGCTGTATTGAAAAATTCCAATGCAGCAAATGCCGGATGGCTCACGATATGTTTGGCATGGGGTTTAGCCGTAACCTTTGCCATTTATGCGGTGGGTGATATAAGCGGGGCTCACATCAATCCAGCGGTGACTTTGGGGTTTGCCATAGTTGGTGATTTCCCATGGTCAGATGTACCGGGCTACATTATTGCCCAAATTTTAGGCGCTATGACAGGGGCCACCATAGTCTGGATATTTTATAAAGCACATTGGAAAAAGACCGAAGATCCGGGTGCCAAACTTGGTGTTTTCTGCACAGCAGGAGCTGAAAGGTCTTTTCCAAATAACTTTGCCAATGAATTAATAGCCACTTTTTTTCTCACATTTGGGTTATCATTTATTGGAGCAAACAATTTTGCAGATGGTTTAAATCCCCTGGTCGTTGGAGCATTGATTGCAGCAATCGGTTTTTCTCTTGGTGGCACTACCGGATTTGCAATCAATCCGGCAAGGGATTTCGGTCCGCGGTTGATGCATGCCTTGTTGCCAATCGAAGGAAAAGGAACATCTGACTGGGCTTATTCCTGGATTCCAATCATTGGACCCATCATTGGTGGTTTGACCGGGACTTTATTTTATAAGGCACTTTTTAATGGAGTTTACGGAATTCCTTTTTGGATATTGTCAGTTTTGTCGCTGGCAATTATTATATACTCTGTGGTTTTTAAAAGAGATTCTAAGTGAAATCCAACAGGCAGTTTAGTTCCAGTCTTCACAATCCTTCCTTTGATGAGAGATGATTAAATTTTGGTTTGAACCTTTTTTATCAATCATCCAGGGAATCGGATTTAAACAAAATTATAAATGAACCCTAGTCTGTGGCACAAAGACCATTTAACCGAACTGTTAGATAATTAATTCCTCCCAATCGCTCAGTCCAGATGTAGTGATCAATATTTGTTTTGTATCGTAATTGTCACTCGCGACACGCAAGCGACTGTTAGGGTTGCCAATCTGATTTTACATTACGATTAACTTATTTCATTTAAAAAACAATTCAATTGATCTAGCTCATATTGAGTATATGCCCCATTTTCAATCATGAAATTGCAGATGTATTTGATGATTGTCCGGTCAATGTTATTCCAATTGTGCGAAGAAAAGTTATTTATTAAAACTCGCTCATCTTCTTCTATATTCTTCTGAAATCCCAGGATCCCTGGAGATTGCACCTGAACAGCAAAACGTAAAAACCGTACTTCAATGTTGTTTTCACCCATCTCTACAGCTTGAGCTAACTGCTTATTAGCCTTTTGGATATAGAAGTATTTTTCAAATGGGTTAGACGAAATTTTTGCTATATGAGCTTGGCAAACCGCCCTGTATGCAATGACTAAAGATGATGGGTTTTCAATTTTCTCCAATTTAATAAGCAGCTCCTGAGCCAAACCCGAATTTTGATTTAAAGCAAATATTTCATGCCTTAAATTACTTATGGAAGGGTTCGCTGCTTCAGATACTGAATAGGATAAAAATATTAAGAGGATGATTCCAGCTGATTTCAAATAATTGAAAAATTGAGATGAACATCAATGATAGCCCTTAGTCGCATCCTAATCTGTCTTTTATTCGACATTTATCAAAGATGATCATTTAAAAATTACAATTTATTTATCATCACAATGATTTATGTCGGGTTTTTGACAGATGCTTATACAGGTTTATTTCATCTTCGCCCATGATTTTTATTAACATGAAAAAAATACTGGTGCTGGTATTGATAATTATCACTAACCAGGCTATAGGAATGGATAAGGAACAATTTTTTATCCAGAGCGATGAGTTCTTTCATTCGAATGTTGACGGCGGATTGGTGAAATATTCAAAGGTCAAACAGAATGATGTCAAAATCCATGAATTGGTTAAATATGTGAATACTGCTGATCTAGGTTCATTTGATGATACTGAAAAACTGGCATTCTACCTAAACGCCTATAACCTACTGGTAATCAATCAAATCATCGATAAATACCCGGTCGATTCACCTATGAGCATTCCGGGGTTTTTTGACAATAAAAAGCATTCTATCGCCGGAGAAAAACTAACACTAAATGATCTTGAAAATAAGAAGGTCAGAACTTATAAAGATCCCAGGATTCATTTTGCACTGGTCTGTGCCGCATTGGGTTGTCCCAAAATTGGAGACTTTGGCTACCGGCCAGATAAGCTGGAGGAACAATTAACCCAACAAGCAAAGTTGGCACTGAATGATCCAAATTTTATTATTGTTGACGGGAATAAAGTTAAAATCTCAGAAATTTTTAAGTGGTACAGACAGGACTTTGGTAAAAGCGATAAAGATCTCATTAATTTCATTAATAAATATCGCGAGCATCCAGTGCCCGAAAAATCAAAGCTTGGTTACTACATATATAATTGGACGCTGAATGAATCAAAGTAGTTATAAGCTAATTTATAATCTCACAATTCATACTTTTGCAGAAATATAGAATATGGAAATAATACTAATTTTTGTTTATGCAATATGCATGCTGTTTATTCTGATATTCAGCCTTGTACAATTGCATTTAGCATTTGCATATAAAAAATCAAAAAAAGCAAAACCGGACAGCATTGCGAAAAATGTTCAGCAAATTGATTTTCCCATGGTGACCATCCAGCTTCCACTTTACAACGAGAAATACGTTGTAGAAAGATTGCTCAATTCGGTTATCGAAATCGATTGGCCCAGCAACTTAATGGAAATTCAAATTTTAGATGACTCTACTGACGAAACTTCAGATATTATTCTAAAAAAATTAGCCGAGGAAAAATTCAAAGATTTTGATATCATACACATCAAAAGAACAAACCGGAAAGGATTCAAAGCCGGAGCACTTCAATTTGGGTTGAAAGCTTCAAAAGGTGAATTCCTTGCAATTTTCGATGCAGATTTTATGCCTGAAAAAACATTTTTGCTGGAAACCATCAGAGAGTTCGAAAACCCGGTTATTGGCATGGTCCAAACTAAATGGGAGCACCTTAATAAAGACTACTCACTGCTCACCAAACTTCAGGACTTCGGACTAAACGGGCATTTCCGGGTTGAACAAACAGGGCGCAACAGCTCCGGGAGTTTTATTAATTTCAACGGAACGGGCGGAATATGGAGGAAGTCGTGCATTATGGATGCCGGGGGCTGGCAGGCTGATACACTCACCGAAGACCTGGACCTAAGCTACCGGGCACAGATGAATGGATGGAAATTTAAATATCTGGAAAATGTACTTTCTCCGGCTGAGTTACCCGTAATTATGTCGGCAGTAAAATCGCAACAATTCCGATGGACCAAAGGTGGTGCTGAAACCGCAAAGAAAAATTTAGGTATGGTGCTGAAGGCAAATTTAAAGTTTACCAACAAAATTCATGCTTTTTTCCATCTAACCAACAGCGCCAATTTTCTATTGTTACTCATCGCATCATTAGTCAGCATTCCTCTCCTTTATGTAAAGTACAAAAATCCGGATTTCAAGCTATATTTTGATTTTGGTAGTATTTTCATTATTGGATTTTTGGCCATTTCCTATTTCTATTGGACTGCATACAGGGTGGAAAATTCCAGGAGAGGTTATTTCAAATACTACCCTTTATTTATTGCATTTTCAATGGGTTTCACCTTAAATAACAGCCTTGCCGTCATTGAAGGATTGATGGGGGTAAAGACCCCCTTTGTACGTACCCCGAAGTTCAACATTGTTGGTTTGAAGGGCTCCTGGAAAGATAATATATATTTAAACCATAAGCTGAGCTGGATCACCATTTTCGAAGGGTTGCTCAGCATATATTTCTTTTCAGGCATTGTAATTGGCCTTTCTATCGGAGACTATGGACTGATACTTTTCCATTTAATGCTTTCCGTGGGCTATGCGGGAATTTTCTATTATTCAATTAAGAAATGATGAGCAGATATTACTTACTCTTCTTATTTATCGTTTTATTTTCACTGGATATGGCCAGATGTCAAACAAAAGATTATACGGAAAAGTTGGAATCGTTATACAGTCACACCGTCCCTTTAATTGTCAGTAAAGAACTCTCCAGTGAAATTAACTCTGAAAAACCGGTGGTTTTGTTAGATATCAGATCAAAGGAAGAGTACAAGGTGAGTCATTTGAAAGGCGCAAAATTGATTGATTACGATCATTTTAAAAAGAAAGATGTAAAGGATATTCCATTGAATTCCCAGGTTGTTGTTTACTGTTCCGTAGGATACAGAAGTGAAAAGGTTGGCGAGAAATTATTAAAAATGGGATACACAAATGTGCATAATCTCTATGGCGGCATATTTCAGTGGAAAAATGAAGGTTTTGAGGTGGTGAATGGAAAATCAATGGAAACCGACAGTGTGCACACCTACAACAAGAACTGGTCCCGATGGCTGGAAAAAGGCATTAAGGTGTATTAATGAATAAACCTTATCCCAAAATTATAGGTCTGCCCCGCACCTTCCCCTTCACTACCGGCCCAGAAATTGGTATATAACAGTTCCAATTCCAATAACCCGGGGATCAATTGATATTTGCCTCCCAAACCAGATTGTACAAAATAGGCAAAAAATGCCTCCTGATGGTGTTTGGCCCAATATTCTGTCATAAAGTATAAGCTGAATCTTGTATTTGGAAACCAAGTGAAAAACACACTCATTGGAGTTTCCAGGAAATTATTTTCCCTTGAAGATTCCCTCACAATTGAATACCACACAGAAAGTTGAAGAAATATCTGGAATTTATCATTCAACTGGCGATCGTAGAAAAACTGATTCATCCATAAATACCTGTCCCATTCTAAAAATAAATAGGGGTGCTCGCTATCCGGAGACCTGCCCTCAAGATCTTTGGCCAACGGTATTAAGAATGTACTTTGCAACGAGAAATAGGGCTGCTTTTTAAATGGTGCAATTTTTATTTTCGGCCCAAAACCTGAAATTGCAGTTCTGGATTCTTCGCTGTTTTGAAATTGAAATACCTCAAAAGCTGACCCACCCATAGGACTTGTTTTCACGCTTTTTACCCAAAGATCCAGTCCAATATTTACATTGGGAGAAAGGCCATACGAAAACTGGTTGATCATGGTGTAGTAGGAATCTCTTCTGCCATTGTCAACTTTTTTTCCGTTGGCGCCGAAAGATTTTGTTTGAGTGTAGAGATTATTGAATATTTTGAACTCCCAGTTGCCTTTACTCAGTAAAACTGATGGCGTGTATTTTTGAAGGTTCTTCTCCTTCTTTTCAGTTTGTCCGAATACGCATAGTGCGAACATGGATAAAATAAAGGTTGCGATAGTTATTCTCATTTGGCATGAATGATAAAAAGGAACATGGCATTTTTGTGTCTTTAAATTGACATTTTTGGTTTTCCTTCAAAGCGATGACCTATTCAGTTGAATAAAATCAGCTTGGTCAAACATGGTCAATTACACATTCTGTTAAATATAATAACTGGGCAATTCGTCCATTGTTTTTTCCGGTAGCGTTTTTTTGTACTGATTAATTCTATCTCTCAGTTCATTCACTTTTTCATCCTGCATTTTGAAATATACCTTTGTTGGTCTTGTGACAAACAAATTTGATTACGGGAAATTACTTCTTGCTGATGACAATACCAACATGGGTATAAATTCCATTATTCCCGGCCTTGTGCCGGGATCTGTTTACTGTTTGCAATGATCTTGAAGACAGCAAACGGACTCTTCTCCAAAAGTCCAGCGTGATATCTTTTTTGAGCTATATTGTAAGGTAGTAAATTAACCTCCGGTTGCAATCTTGTAAACTGGTAATTGCTCAGTATAATCCTCATCAATACTTCTTTTGTAGGCATCAATTTTATCTCTCAATTGATAAACCTTTTCATCATCTCGCTTGAAATTGATTGGATACCATAGAGAAGTTTTAAAAAAACAGCTTTCCCTTCCTCGATTGGTGTAAACAAATTGAATTTATGGATACCATCAAACCGTCCCAAAACAATTGACCTGATGTTTTCAAATGGAATTTTTCGAATTTCACTACTTTTTGTTGTTCCGATGTAAATCGAATTCTCATCATAGGCTATACTTTTTATCTTATTAATCTGCCTAAAAAAGCTAATCGGTAAAATTATAAATAATGGGATATTGAATAGCAGAATATATTTGCCCTGAAAAACCACCATACCCAAAGTGATTATGCCTAAAGCAATGAATATACCACTAAGGAATAATAAAATCGATTTATAGCTTTTAAGCTGAGATGGTGAAATAATAGTAGTCCGCATAAATTGTAATTCTATTTGTGCTAAATCCGGTAACTTGGTAATCCAGCCAAATTATTTTCCAGAAGTGTTCTTTTATAGCGATCTATCCGATCCCTCAGTTCATTCACCTTTTCATCCTGCTTTTTGAAATTGAACGGATACCATAGCGAAGTTTTAAACATTATTGCAGAACCATCCTGCGATGGGGAATACAATTTGATCTTATATACACCTGAGATTGTTTTTATCTCAATATCCTTAATATCCTCAAAAGGCACCTGAACCTCAAATCCTTTTTTATCATAGTAAACCGAGCTTTGGTCGTAGGAGACATTTTTAATCTTGATGATGGTTGGTATTACTTTATAAGCCAACATGACATAGAGCGGGACCATTAATAGCAGGTTATACTCTTCGAAACCTATTGATCTGTAAAGCGCACCTCCTACCATCAGAAGCGTAATTGCTGAAACGATCGTTAAGGCTATTATCTTGTAAGTTTTAATTTTCGAAGTAGATATAATAGTAGTTCTCATTTATAAAAATTATAGGTTGTAACTGGGCAATGCTGCAAAATTCTCTTCCGGTAGCGTTCTTTTATACCGATCAATTTTATCCCTCAATTCATTTACCTTTTCATCCTGCTTTTTGAAATTGAACGGATACCAAAGCGATGTTTTAAAAAGTATTTCTTTGTTGCCTTGCGACAGATTGAAAAGCTTGATCCCATAAATACCGGTTAACGACCTGATCTCAACGGAAGCGATATCTTTGAATGGCACCTGCACCTCGTAGCCATTTTTGTTATAATAAATGGAGCCGTCATCATAAGACACGTTATTTAGCTTCAAAAATAGTCCATAATATATATGAAATTGGAGGTAAATAATAAATGGTATTGTACTGGAAATAATATGTTCTCCTGTAGCATACATGTAGAATACAAGGGGAATTATTGAAATCAAGAATATCCCATCGATGAAAAATACTATTATCCTGTAGTTCTTTAGCTTATTGGTAGAAACAATGGTTGTTCTCATTTTCCAAAGTCATTTATTCTGTTTACTTGAATTGCCACACTATTTTTTATAAATTGGGCGTCCGTTAAAAAATACGTTTTAAATACGATCTGAGGCCTTTTAATAAAAATACTTTTTTTTAATTATAATATAAAATCATGAGCGAAAAGAAAATCCTGCTTACGGAAAGTGAAATCCCTGAAAAGTGGTACAACATTATGGCTGATATGCCAAATAAACCATTGCCACCCTTAAATCCGGCAACAAATGAACCAATAGGTCCTGATGCCTTGGCGCCCATCTTTCCGATGGGATTGATAGAACAAGAAGTCAGTACTGAAAAATGGATAGAAATCCCGGATCAGGTAAGGGATATATATAAGATTTGGCGACCTTCTCCGCTGATAAGGGCTTATGGCTTTGAGAAAGCATTAGATACCCCGGCAAAGATTTATTATAAATATGAAGGCGTAAGTCCTGCAGGATCACACAAGCCAAATACTGCCATTGCACAGGCCTACTACAATAAGCAGGAAGGTGTAAAGAAGATCGTTACCGAAACCGGAGCCGGACAGTGGGGGAGCGCACTTTCGCTGGCATGTAGCATGTTTGACATGGAGTGTGAAGTATTTATGGTAAAACTTAGTTTCAACCATAAACCGTATCGAAAAAGCATGATGAATGTCTGGGGAGGGACTGTCCATGCATCGCCAAGTGAATTGACCGAAGCGGGAAGAACGATTCTTGCTAAAGATCCCAACTCTCCCGGAAGCCTCGGTATCGCCATTTCAGAAGCCATCGAGCGAGCCGTTCATACGGAGAATGCTAAATATTCTCTCGGAAGTGTGCTCAACCATGTATTGTTGCATCAAACTGTAATTGGCCAGGAAGCATTGCTGCAAATGGAGAAAGCTGGAGATATGCCTGATATCATCATTGCACCATTCGGCGGTGGATCTAATTTTGCGGGTTTGGCTTTCCCATTCTTAAAATTGAATTTTGAAGAAGGCAGAAAAATAAGGGCAATTGCAAGTGAGCCTGCCTCATGCCCAAAACTAACCCGAGGCGTTTTTAGATATGATTTTGGAGACACCATTGGAATGACCCCATTATTACCAATGTACACCTTAGGGCACAATTTTGTACCTGCTCCAATTCATGCAGGAGGATTGCGTTATCATGGTGCAGGAGTGATTGTCAGTCAGTTATTAAAAGATAAATTGATCGAAGCAAGATCTCATCATCAACTTGAATGTTTTGAAGCAGGGGTACTCTTCGCCAAAACGGAAGGTATTATCCCGGCGCCAGAAGCAAATAATGGTCTTGCTACTGTTGTTCAGGAGGCTAAAAAATGCAAGGAAGAAGGCATCAGCAAAACGATCCTTTTCAACCTGAGTGGCCATGGAAACCTGGACATGTCGGCATACGATGCATATTTCAGTGGCAACCTTGAAGAACACGAGTTGACAACCGCCGAAATTGAAAGTTCTCTGGCTGAGTTGAATACACCAACGATTTAAACATTTACATTCCCGTTAATAAAAATGCCACATGGGAAATGTGGCATTTTTATTTTTAAGATGATAAACTATTTTATCTTACCATCATTTGCAATGTAGCAATTTTCCTTTCTCTCAAATCCCTGGTTTCCAAACCTTCCTTTACAGCCAATTGAGTCAGACCATCCATATCACCAGGGCCGCCTTCCATAGCAGTTGTTAATTGTACGGCATCTTTATACATATTCACAGTCATGTGGGTTGCGTAAGCATCAGTCCCAGTTGGTAAAATAACTTTTACTAACCCCCAGCTTCCTTTCTTACCATCATTCACCATTTGTTGATGCCAAGGTTTAAATATTTCAGATTCCGCTTTTACATAATTATTATTCAACTGCTTCATTACTTCAATTGAAGCCATTGTGCCTACTTTCATCTCAAAATCATCTTTTGTGGTGTCAATCTGTTTCAAGTAAACCTGGTGTGCAATGTCACGGGATGCCGTGGTTTTATTCATCATTGAATTAAAATCTTCATCTGATTTGTTAGGATAGGCCTTCTTGGCTGTGGCAAGGAGGTCATCAAAACTTATTGGTGCCATCATATCCAGCAGACTTGAGTATAATGTGACAGTTAAATACTGAGATCCTTGTTCGGAGCCTGAAGGTGTCAGTGACCACAGATCCCAGCCAATAATTTTTTTATCAGCAACTCGCTGTTTATGGATGCCGGACCAGAATTCTTCAACTTCAAGGTAATTTGATCCTTGCTCATCGTTTACCTTCATAAACTCAAAAATTAAGTACAATTCAGAAGAATTGTCCTGGGCGTGGATACTTGCGGCCATAAAAATGACCAGGGTTAGGGTTAATAACTTTTTCATGGTTTTAATAGGTTAGTGGTTAAAAATTTACAAACTGTAAACAAATAAATCGAATAAATGTTTTGATCAATAATTAATTGATTGCTGACAGATGCTAATTTCTTTGTTCTTTTCGGAATATTGAATGGTCAAAAAATGAGGAGCAAGTTTTCAATGAAAAATCAATTTTTGTCCTTTAATGTTTTAACCTTGATAGTACATCATCAGGTATATAGATATTAGATGCTTTGCTTCCTTCCTTTTCCAATTCTTTAACGAAGAGTATAGGAAGTATTGTTTTTCCTTTAGCGCCAGGTAATAGAAGTGCCTTGTCTTTCAGCTTTTTTAAGAGTTGTTTTGATTTTATTACCTTGCCCCATTTACACTCTCCTACTAAAAGATATTTTTTATCAAGAGATTCACCTACAATATCCAACTCCATCTGTTCTCCATTCATATTATTTCCCCACCATCTAAAACAAATATCAAAATCTATTCCATTTAACGGCTTCATTGGAATGCATTTACGACAGATACTTTCCCACTCAGCGGCAATAAAATGGAAGAGCGAAGTTCTTATTGATTTATACACCTGATCTTTCATATCTAATTCAAGCTTTGAAAGATTTGGCGCGACAAATGAAAAGTAGAAATTAATAAATTGATCTGATATTTTATATAAACTTTTTTTATTAGATTTCGATGATGTTCCGTAAGGAATCTCACGTTTTAAATATCCTAATTTAATCAGATTGTCAAGAGGCCTGCTTAGATGGGTTGCCGGTTTATTTAATCTTCCTGCAATTTCTGATAATCTATGTACTCCACTACCAACAATTGAAAGTATTGAATAGGCCTGAACAGATTCACGCATATCATCCAGAAACAATCTTGTCGGTTCATCATGCAATATTCCCAACCTATCCAGAATTATATTCTTCATGGCAAGCTCAAAAGAATCTTCTTCCCATCTCAGCTCCCAATAGCGAGGCACGCCTCCCCACACAGCGTATTCTTCAATGGCCTGGATGGAAGTACACTGTAATGCTTCCTGAATCAATCCCGCTTTGAGTGGTAATACGTTTAGTATTTCATTTGCCCTGCCATATAGTGGAGCGCTACTGTCGAGTACCAATCCTTGCATCATCTGTTGTGATGATCCGCACAACACGAGATCATATTTCCTTTCTTTTTTTTGATCAACAATCTTCTGAATTAAACTTGGAAGCTGAGGTGAGCTTTTTACCAGATATGGAAATTCATCGATACAGATTGTTATTTGATCTTTAATGATATTATCCAGATTTGTGAAAATTGACTGCCAATCAGGATAAACCAGCTCGTCAAAGCCCGGAATTTTCTCACCTATTACATGAGCCATTTGGGCCAGCAATACGGATTCATCAGATTGCTGTGCCATGAAATAAATATCTCCATCCCTCAATACATTTTTTATAAGTGTAGATTTTCCACACCTACGGCGGCCATAAATCACAATGAGTTTTGAAGTTGGGCTTTCAAGAGCTTTTTTCAGCCTGTATTTTTCATCTTTCCGGTTATAGAATTTCATATCATTTAATTATGCTTTACAAGTATAATGTTTCTTGTACATAATAAAAAATATGAATCAATCCTAAAACTTGGGGGGGCAGGAAAATGAGTTTCATAGAACACATCAAGAAGAGGTCTTTTTCAGGCAAAATCTCTATAACTTTTCTTGCCCCCTGCTGGTACGAGCTACAAGCCTGCCTGAAGACAAAGGTAGGCTCGCAACAACGTGGGTATAGAAAAATTCTACACCCAGTTACTATATTGACTAAAGCTAAGTGTAGATTGCAACTACACTTTTATATCAAATCTATAGTTGGGTTTAGATATAATCGCCGGATTGCAAACCCTGCCCAGGGAGTATATTTGATCTGCGGGTGTAGAAAAACTCTACACCCAGAGGGGTATAAACAATCAACCCAACTAATCCGGCTCCACGATGCCTAACATCTCCAGGTATTGCGGATTGCTTTCCAGTGCGATCCTGGCAATAGCAACAAAATCGCTCACCCATCGGTCGAGCGTATCCAGAGCCTTATCCCTTTCTCTCGTAGCAGTTTGTGCTTCTCCCTTTTCCTTTAGCTGACTGTTGTATTTGTCCTCACAATCAGTAATAAGAGCTTGCGCTTCCTTTAGCTTGTTTTTGGTAATTCCGAATTCACCCAGCGCATTGGCATACAAAGCTTTGGCCTGGCTGAGCCAGCCGGAAAATGTGCGCGACCTTGTACCCGCGAGTTGCAGAGCTTCCGATACGCCCGGATCCCTGCCAAAAACTACCCGTGCTATTTTCAAGTGCTTCATGTATGTTGCATTGGCTCCGGCTTTTGCTGCGTTAAGTTCGTAGGTGGCTCCATACTGGTCGCCATACTCCTTTTTTTGTTTGTTCTGCAATTCCATCGCTGTTTTATACAGGGCATTTCCAACCTTCAACTTTTCTTCTGTATAGCCATATTCCGCAAGCGGAGATGCTAACTCAGGTTGATTCATTGTATTAGAAATAGCATTTTGTGCAAACAGCAGTTGGCTGTCTATTCTTCCGTTATCCATAATAAATTTGTTTGGTTATAAATAAAAACAATTTGTTCAACTTTATATTAAATCAATGTCCGATACGGCATCGAAACAGTACTATACAATATATTTTCATTACAATGTCATTATCTTGCGTCACAAAATTATTTTCCAGAGCTACAATGCCATCTCCTGGTGATACATCATGATCTTCCATTGCCGCAGTACGAAATAGTAGTGTTACAGAACCTTTTTCTGATGTTACATTGTCTTTTTCCGGTATTGCAAAATGATGCCCCAGTGTCGCAATGTTATTTTTTACTGTTACAATATGATTACTCCTTTATGCAATGCCATTTTTTAGTGATACTGAATAATTATTCAGTATTTCGTTGAACTTGCTTCAATACCCATTACCATAATCCTATTACCGGATTGCAAAACCTACCCCCAACCCGTGTCTTTGATATATGGGTGTAGAAGTATTCTACACCCAGAGGGGTTAATTTAATTTTAGTATCACTTTTTTAAAACTCTACTTTCAAATTATCTAACCACGATCCATTTCCAGTTGTCACCCAGATGTGCTGTGAAAGTTTATACAGGTTTTGAATATCAAAATCAGAATTGATCTCTGATGTGGGTAAAGTCAGGGTTTGTTTGATCGAATTGTTTTCGATATTGTACATTTGAATTATAATTTCTTGATTGTTTACAGTTGCAGTAAAATGATATCCTCCTGCTACTAATGGTTGAGACTCTATATCAATAATTGCTCTTTTCTGTCCTTCTATTTCCTTATAAATCACCAAATGTTGATCATTCCCCATATCACCAGTTTCCACCCTACCAGCCAAAAGAATTGAAAATTCAGGGAAATAAATTTTGGCCATAGTTTGCATTCCCCAATATGTACTATTCAAATACCCATCCCATTCAATATTAATCTTATCAGCATTCCTAGGCAAATTGCCCTCAACTGATAAACTGGCTGATGCATCAGTTGTATATGCATTCATTCTACCATTCTTAAAGTCTACTACACTTCTTCCAAGTGTAAACTCCCATTCCTCTGGAGGCTGATTGTTATTAAAATCAAAAAATATTGGTTGAAGATATATTTTGTCTATCAGTTCTTTTGCTTCGGCTATTTGTGTTTCAAGTTCAGTACTTTTTTCTTCCTGTTTTTCAAGAGAGATGCTAATCAATGAGAGTGCAGCGCTCACACAAGATATTTTTCCACCAGGCGTTGGATCAAATCCGCATAAAGAACCATCTACAAACTGACTCCATGCATCAGCCGATGCTTTAATATTACCCCAATCTTCAGGTATTACCTCAGCCATCACTCCCGCTAAAGAGCCACTGCAAGAATAGACAGCTTTTGGAATTAGCCAACCTACTGTGCCAATAGCCTCAAGTACAGACACAATACAACCGGCAACAGAAACGCCTCTTCCTGCCCATCTAACAATGTCAGACCATTCCGCGCCATTAATTGCTGATACATTTGCGATTCTTCCGTTTGATGAAATATATGCTGATAAATCAACTTCAATATTTTCCAAAACTTCAATATTTCCTTTGGGGTCAACTATCGAAACATCCACTCCAGTTGGACTATAGTTTGAAAAGAAAATATGTGTTCCTTCAAAATAAGCATGAGTAGGTAATGCATTTTCATCAGCCCAGATTAATAGTGGGGATATACCTGGTAATTTATGATATACCATTTCAGGGAAACCATTGGCATCCACCTTTATAGCTGCAAATGTGCCGTCTTTATAAGACGCCATAATTGGAAAGTCATCAAAACCAGTCTCAATAATAGATGTGTTTTTATAAGGATGAAATTCTTCGACTATCTCTGTTGTATTTTCTGAACATGAAAAAAATAATGCGATAATTATGATTGATATTTTAAGTTTCATTTTTATACTGTTTATGAATTGTAAGTGTGTATTTAGCACGAGCTACAAACTCGTGTCAACAGGAGGGAGCTTTTTCTCATCTTCATAACCTCTATTTCATCGCCATTTTTATTGAGCTAACTATATTTGAAAGACCACTACTAATCGCTTTTTCACAAAGCTCTGAGTCGTTCAGAAATCTTTTTCTTGCAGTAAATAAACTTTGATCAGGTGTCGTTAAAGCAGCACCAACTGATGCAAGTATTTTCAACACTTCACTACTTGAACTTGACGCAACTGGATTGGTTAGAGATAACCTTGATGGATCACCACTATAATAAGCGTATTTGATATTGTCTGCATAACTACATGCATTATAATCATCATTTAGCTTGGTTCCAGAATTCGCATCAACGATGGAATAGCTTATTCCTAATGAAACACTTAAATTACCTTGATATAAAGTAAAACTGGTTGGTCTACTTGAAACGCTTCCATTATTACTTTTAGTAACGTAAAACGCTTCTATTTTTTCTTTATTTAAATCTCCACCGCTCTTCTGAAAATTCCTAATCTCTCCCATAATGACAAAATCTGCACCTTGTCCTTTTGCGTAAGAAATTGCTTCTGATCGGGAACGCTTAACAATTGAGTTACTTTTTATTGTTAAGAATGGATCTGATTGCCTTCGCAATCTTGTTGATATATCTGAATGTAATACCCTTGTAACATTATTCATTCGGGTTGAATTTTTAAATCCTAAAATTAGGACGGTTTTATTCCCTAGTCTTACGGCCTCTTGTTTAAGAGATGAAGCATCTCTAAAAGATGGCATCACCTTTAAACAATCATTGAGATATCCATAGGCAGCTCTATAGTTTTTCTGGCTCAAATTAACCTTGGCTTTCAAATATAGTCGTTGAGCTGCTTCATAATTTTTTCCATCCTTTGCCTTTTTGAGATTTCCTTGAACCTCCTTATATCTGGGATTATAATAAATACAACTTTCCAATTCATTGATTGCTGCTTCATACTTTTTCTCATCAATTAAGGAAACACCCTTTAAGTAATGTTTTTCTGATAGTTGATCTCGTATTTTTTCGAACTGATCCCTGTTTTCTTTAGGAGTAGTCATTACGACATTTACCACACTCGCTCTCGCTAAGATTTTCTCGATTTCTCTATATTGATTATAAGCACCTTTTAAATCATTTCTTTTTACTAAATTCTCAAAATTTTGAAGATCGCTTTCAATCCTCCGTTCTCCCAGTCTTTTTAAACCAAGCAATGCTTTTACATTATCAGGTTCTGACTCAAGTGCAGATAAATACAATCCAGCAGCTTCCTTAGTATCTCCACTCCTTTCACTCTTCTGTGCTGCTTTAGTTAATTGGTGGGATACCGAGCAAGCTACCAATAAACTAAAGGCACAAATAACGACAATTAAATTTTTAGCATTTCTCATAATCATGAATCTATTAAATTATCACTTAGTATTTCTGCAGCTTTCATCATAGCTTGTTCATCTGACATCGGATCCTTCAGGGTCTCAATACCATCCATAACTCCAATCAATTGATCAAAATCCCCTGTTGATGTATAAATTGCTTCACTTATTGAACACATTTCATTATTGCCACTTTTTATAATTTTCATATCATTTAATATGTAGTCCGAGTCCTTGTAGATAACAACGTAAGTTAGGGTCTCAACCGGATTCTCAGCGATACTAGTTCCCCGTAGGAAGGGAGCATTATCGTTGATCCAATCCTTTGAATAATCTTCAAAAGTTACAACTTGCCCTCTGGAATTTTTTATTGTTAAATTTGCAGCCACAAATTTCAAAGATTGATATGTCAATTCTTTCTTATCAAATTTGTTAAGTTGAATAGCCGTACTAAGAACTGCAACAATAATTTCCTCTTTATCATATTGACCAGATGACAGATTTGACCCCACTTTATTTATTTTTTTAATCATTTTATTTCCAGTCATTTGTTCAACTACGTTGAGGCTATTAAGCAATGTCTCACCTATTCTTTTGTCATATTCCTTAAATATATTTAACACTGATTCTCCAACCTTTACGTCATATTTCCTAATCAATTGCTCTACCCGAATTGCATTATCATCTACATAAACTAGTGTCTCTGCGTAAATCCTACCAGCATCTTTACCATGGGTATCAATAATATTGTTTATGGAATTGGTTATCTCTTGCCCATGTTTTTGCAATGCACTTTCAAGTGAATTTGAGTTTATGTATCCTGCGAGTTTTCCCGTAACGCTATTAACAGAGCTTGTTGACCTCCTATAATCTACTTTGGATATTTGATCAGCTGCTTGGTTGTATAAATCCTGTGAATACCTATGGGCTCTATTTAAGGCTCGATTGGTGTAATCTTGATAATCATTTTTAAAATTATTTAAGTCATATTTTTGTGCATAAGATGATATATATAAGGTGTGAAAAACAATTAGTAAAATTGTCTTTTTTGTTGTTATGATCGTTTTTGAAAGAATTGCAAGTTTCATCTTATTAAATTTTCTGAATAAATAGGATAAATCACAAAATTTCTAATTTACTTTTTCCATAGTAAAACTCATTTCTTCTTTTAAAATTTTTGTAACAGAAAAGGTTTCTTGCGTACATTTCCCGGTTATAATATCTTCCGTTCTATTTCCTCTTAAAATTATAGATCCAATAGCTCCAGGAACTTCAATATTCAAACTAGTTTCAGAAGTAAGTTCAGCTTTTGTGTCAAAATCTATAGGGCCTTCAAGTAATATTCTATAATTATTATTATCAGCAGAACCAAAAAAAGTTAAGGTGCATTTTCTGTTAGAATAACTTCTGCCATTAAAGTCCGTGTAATTTGCCTCCCCGACGTAAGCTCCTACCCAACCATTTTCTTTTTCCTCTTCACAACCAAATAGGATACTTGTGATGATAAAAATTAATACATTCTTTTTCATAGGATTAATATTATATTTTCAAAAAAAAGAGCTCTTCATCCTGAATTAAATTTTTTTCACTATTTTCTCAAATGTTCAAACTGACCGATATCTATCCTATTTCTCGATTTCGAGTTTAAATCAAGCCCTAAACTTTTACTTGATTTATTTGGTTCCATAACAATCTCATTTGAGCTTATTCGTCCATTGTTTTGATTATCATATATACCTTCACTTACATGTGCTCGTAGCATTATATTGTCATCGAAAAAATACAGATTGATATCATTAAATGCTCCGTATAGTAAAGAAGTACCTTTTTTTTGCCCGGTATCCTGAACATCCAATTGGATGGCTATCTTCTTTGTACTTTTATTTTCAATCACTACAAAAAAATATGTGCTATTAATAATTGCATTTACGTCATAATATTTAATTTTCTCTCCCCCTGATGTTTTTAAATTAGCTTTCAAAATTTGTGCAGATCCTGTCGGATATTTAACTCCATCAGACACTGTATAGGATGTATATAGCTTAATATCAAATGTAGCATTTGCTTCGGTTAAAGAATGAAAGTAAACTTTTACTTGATTTAGATTAGTTACTTGAAATGAAGAAGGATTCTTAAATTGTACAGTAAACTGATCCCCTACATCTATACTATTTACGTTGCCTTCATCACTTCCATCATCATAATATAGCCAAGTTTCTGGAATGCTTAGCGTATTAAAATTTGTTTCATCTCCATATCCTATCCCCTTGGAGTTTTTGGCAAAAGCACGCACATAGTATTTTGTTGATGGCTTTAATTCAACAATATTTACATTAAATTGATTACTTCCTGTATTGGCTAATTTTTTATTATTGTTCACGCTGGGATTTTGCGTCTCACTCCAAACAAATCCTTTTTCAACTATTTCAGATCCACCGTTATCTAAAACAGAACTTTCCATCGTAGAGCTGGTTACAGCTATGTCCTTTATATTAACTTCAGATAAAATCGGTGTTCCAATTTTAGTTTTAAATTCGATTTCATTTCCGTATGAAGTACCAGCATCGTTGGTTGCATAAGCTCTGGTAAAATAAGTGGTGTTAGGAATTAGATTTTCCATCAAGCTAGCATACTCATTTGTTCCATTGCCATCCTGAGTTTTATAATTTTTTAATGTTGGTTTGGAACTTGTATTCCAAACTACCCCCTTTTCTATAATTTGTGCACCCCCATCTGAAGTTATAATGCCTCCAGACTCAGCGCTTCTATCCAAAATATTTGTTGCATTTATTGTTTCAATTTTAGGTTTAATTGCAGGGATATTAAAAGATAATTCTTGACCATATCCCACTCCTTTTCCATTCTTGGCATAAGCCCGGATATAATATGTTTTACCATATTCTAAATTTGAAAGATTTAAAGAAAAATCTCCTGTTTTTGTTTCACTATTAAGGGTGTTATCGGCTATTGAAGGGTTGGAACTTTCGCTCCAGCAAATTCCAGTAGTGTTTATAGGGTCACCACCATCTGAAATTATTGAGCATATAATATCTACAGACATCTTTTCATAATTGACTTCAGAAATCGATTTTGTTTGAATTTCAGGCAGTAGAGCTTCGATAGAGATCTTAATTTCACTATTTGCTACATCATTTTTATCATCCATAGCAATTGCTTTAATAGTATAGTTGCCTGGAGCGTAATTTTTTGTATCAATAGTCAATGTATAAGGTGAACTGCTAAATTTTTTTATTTCCACATTATTGATTAATAGGCTGACACTTTTTATGGACCCATCTTTATCTGCTGCTGAAATGCTTATAGTGAATTGTGATCCAAAGGGAATAGCATCATTATTATTCGGGGAAATTATCTTGCATGTTGGAAATTGATTTGGCGGTTCTGATTCTTCTTTTTGACAACTATTAATAAAAGTAATAATGCAAATGCAGACGATTAACAATATGGATCTATAGATAATAAAAATCGATTTTTCGTTGTTAGTTTTCATGATTATAAAAAATTATATGTTTAAAAAATTGAGCTTGATTTGAATCAAAATAATACTTAAAACTCATAAATTATTTTGAGTTTAATACCATCAAATTGACTTACTTATCCAATGACAGGTTATTCAGGACGAACTGTAGGAATCAGTTATCGAGCGAAAATGGGAATTGTTGTTTTTTCTACCTTTTCCAATAGAAAGTAGGGTGTTAGCAATCATGTCTTGTCGGCATGCAGGGATTTTGCAATAGCAATACCCACCCATATCCCAGAGAATTTGTCGAAAGACCAGGCTGTTGCTTTTGCTGGTTTTTTCTGGGCTTTATTTTTATTTGATAAAAGCAGACAGGCCCCCTGTCTTGCTCGGCAGACAGGCGGAACGGCGTCCGGGAACTATCGATGAGCAGCAGACCTCATAATATCAATAAAATCAGGAAGGATAGCGGAAGGGTAAGCCGGGGGGATCTTATTCCTATAGCATATCTTCCAATTCCTTTATCTTTTTTCCGGAAATATGAAATTCGTATTCACGTCGAAATGCTTTTACAAGACAACTTTTCTCTCCCTTATTAACTGACACAAGAAAAATGGTATTAATGATAACTGACCTGTTCAAACGGAAAAATGAACCTGGGGTCAGTTTCGTTTCAATTACACCCAAATTCATCGACGTGGTAATCGAGCTAACATTTTTGAAATTGATAATTGTATAATTTCTGTCTGCTTTACAAAAAACAATTTCATTTGTATTGATTAATGAATATCCTGTTCGGGTAGGGATTTTTAGTTTTTCATTTTTGGATACTTCATTATTTGCAGTGAAATTATTTTCTGACAATAATCTTAAGATTAATGTCTCCAGTTCATCGAGGTCAACTGGTTTTAAAAGATAGTCAAATGCAGCTTTTTTAATGGCGTCAATAGCGTATTGCATGTGGGCAGTGACAAATACAATTTTACCAGTGAAATGAAATTTTCTATATTCATCTACCATCTCCAGGCCATTTGTTTCACCCATTTGAATATCCTGAAATATTATGTCGGGTTTCAAATCGATCATCTTCTCAATAGCTTCATTTTTGTGTTGGGCTTTTCCGATTACCTCAATTCTTTTTTTATTTATCAATAAACATTCAAGCAATTCCATGGCGTCAGGCTCATCATCGACCAGTAATATTTTCAGGTTATTGTTCATAGGTTAAATTTAAAATTGAGAGGGATATTGATAATCACCCTGGTTCCATTAGCATTTCCAACTTCATCCTCAATATCAATGATATTCACATTTATTTTATCAGTATTAAATTTATTTAGTAATTCAAAATAGCTATCAAATATTTTAGTTCCCCGACCAAGAGATGTATCCTTATTTTTTTCCAATCCGGATATTTTTCTACCAACACCATTATCCATTATTTCGATTACTAAATTTTCATTTTTCAGTTTCAAACTAATTTCTAAATTACCACCATTTTGTAAAGGAAGAAGTCCATGCTTTATGGCGTTTTCTACATAGATCTGAATGATCATTTTAGGGATATACCAATCTGTATTGATTTTTTTATCCATATCTATGGAATAAATAAATCGGTCTTTAAACCTCATTATTTCGATATCCAAATAGTCGGTTACAAATGACAGCTCTTCTTTTATTGTTCTGGTTGTTCGATCAGAATTTTCAAATGCTGTACGGATCAATTTTGAAAACTTTGTGAAATAGTGATAGGCTTCATCACGGTTTTCTTTATACACCATAGTAGCTATGGAGTTAATGGCATTAAATGTAAAATGTGGGTCAATGAGACCCTTAAGGGCGTTGAATTGAATTTTTGCGATTCTTTTCTCATTCTGTTGTGTATTAGCCAATTTGCGCTTTTTGTTGTCAGAAAATAAATACCCAATTCCTGCAGCAAGAAAAATTACTACAGCCAGACCTCCGAGTTTTACCGACAATAACTCGTGCCATGCAGGTTTTATTATCAAATTGATACTCGCTATAGTATCAGTCCAAATTCCATCATAATTTGCCGCTTTTATTTTAAATGTATAATTACCCTGAGGAAGATTTGTATAAGTCCTGTATCTTTCTTTGGATATAGCAGACCACCCATTATCGTACCCTTTAAGCATGGTTTGATATACAACTCCTGTTGGTGCTGAAAGACTGATCCCGTGGTAGTCAAATCGAATATCATTTTCTAAAGGGCCAAAAGAACATGTGTCATTATTATTAATCATATTCAAAGCAGATTTCCATTCCATATTATCTGACATGGTACTCACACTTTTTATATACACTCTTGGGGGATTTGGATTGGACAATAACTCATCCGTATCTATTTTCACTACCCTATCCGATCGGCAGATCCAGGAATTCTCATCGTTGTCTTTAGAAGAAGAGTTGTGCTTGATATCCGTCCCTAAAAATCCATTCTGATTATTAAAGAAACGTACAGATTCTTCATCGGAAGTATAGAATTTCTCTAAATTTAATAATCCAATTCCTTTAATTGAACCGATGAGTAATTCACCGGATTTTGCAATATTGAGCACACCAACTTGCCCATCTATTATCTCAGCACCAATACGTCTCAGTTTATTATAGTTGTAATAATACAAACCGTCATTGCTGCCGAGCCAAAGATTTCCACGGAAATCCTTTAGCATACAAATAGCACCAATATCTACGCTGTCTTTGTCATCTGGTAGATTTCTCCAATTGCCATCTTCTTGGATGCTGATGCCTAAATTGCCACTTATCCACAGTCGTTCATATTTATCCTTTAAAATGGAAGTGACCAAACCGGTATTTTCTTTTTTGCCCCTTCCATCTAAATACTTAATTTTTTTATTTTGGTCTATTTCAATAATTCCATTCCGAGCGGACGAAAAGTAAAGTTTATCATTTTCTCTGTCTTCATGGATATAGACAATTGTTTCACGTTTTCCATAATAATACCAATCGAATTTATTACCATCATATTTGATCACCCCTCGATAGGCAGAAAATAATAAATCTCCATTTTTTGCTTTTATCCCACCCGAATAAAAATATTGAAATCCACCGAACTTAAATAGATGATCTACAGGATAATCCGTGAAATCTAAGCCGTCAAATTTCTTTAATCCGTAAAGAAAGGAGCCGAACCAGTAATTGTCATTGTTGTCTTGAAGTACCGTCCATGTATAAAAATTATCACCAGAGTTTGCAAGGTAGTTTTGAAACCCTTTAGTAATTAATCGCCAAACACCAGCCTCTGTACCTACCCATAAGTTTGATTCATCATCGGCAAAGATTGTGGTTATATGGCTGAATTTTTTATGGTACTTTGTGATATTTTTCCCATCATAGTGAGATATATATGATTGCGACCCTTGATCAACCAAATAAATGTCATCACCTGAATTGATATATTTTACATTAAAACCTTTTATATAAACTATTGGGTTAAATACTTTTTTTTCATAAACGAATATGCTATCACTGGTGATCCCATAAAGTTTTCCATCGTTTCCAAGAGATGGTATTAAATTTTGCCTCCTTTTCTCAATCAGGCTAATACTTTTTCCATTCCATGAAAATGTTCTTTTTTCAGAAGTATTAAATAATAATTTACCTAGAGATCTGCGGCTGCCACCTAAGTATAATTTTTCTCCTTCATTCAAAAAATTATATACTGGATGATCGACAACTTTTTTTCCATCAACCACATTTAATAAATCTTTATTTCCACCTTGTACCCATAATCCATTTTGGCTATCAATCTGCATTCCAGTTAGATATTGACCCTTAAAAATTGGAATAGAACTCAACTTACCATCTTTCAGGATATTAACCCCATACCTTGTGCCAATGTAAAATACCCCTGAACTATCTTCATAAAGATATATTACGAAATCAGCATCCAGACCATCTTTAATTGAATAATTTTCAAATTCGATACCATCAAATCTGCTTAGACCTCCTTTGGTACAAATCCATAAATATCCCTTGGAATCCTGGTAAAAATTAAAAATCTGAGACTGGGGTAAACCTTGGGAGACGGAATAATGCATCCAGCTATATTCCTGGCCTGTAACCTTAGAACAGTTAATAAAAAATGTCACGAGGCTAAGTATAATAAAAAATGAAGGTTGCCTAACCATTCCTGAAAGAGTGATTAAAAAGTATTCGTCAAAAGTAAACTGTTTGATTTATATGCAATTACGTACAGAAAGTGTTAAGATTCAATAAATAAGGATAAAAAGTCATTACATTGTTCAGTGCACATCAACGATTCTCATCACTCTTCCAATTCGCGCCATAGATGATCCTTCTTGCATTGGCCTTTCTCAATTCCTGTGTGACATCTGTGATAATTCCCATTGGCACCTCTTCATCTGCCTTGAGCAGCACAATGATTTGATCCCGGTTATAGGTTGGTAATTTGTCTTTTTCCATCATAATAAAAGGCACAATATCCTTTATCTCAATTAGTTTTCCATCGGCTTCAATTCTTGGTTCAGTCCCAAATTTTTCAACTTCCTTCGGTATCCCTATAGAAATCTGTGTAATCAAAGATTTCTTTTCGATTTGCTTGATTTGCTCAGCAGTTGGGATTTTATATTTTAAATTCTCATCTGATTTCCTGAGAACGGTTGTTACCATAAAGAAAAAAAGCAACATAAAAATGATATCTGGCAGTGCTGCAGTAGATATTGTGGCCTCATGGTTGGAGTTCTTTGATTTAAATATTTTCATAATCAGTTTATTTTATTTGGTTCGGCAATTGAAATGTTCATTGGGATTCCTTCCCTTGCTCTATCATATTTAGCTTTTTGGTCAACTATTTTTAAATCGAGCGATCGAAATTTGCGGCGGTTATCCCAATTCTTTCACCATAGATTTCATAATAAACTCCCTGCAAAGCATCCATGACTTCGATAAATCTTTTGTAATGGGTTCCCCTGTTCATTTGCAATGAAACTATGGCATCCTTGGGGTTATCGGATAAATCAGGATTTTCACCATTGTTCAAAATAAATAACTTGACCTCAGCATGCAGTTTTTCAAAGCCTTCAAAAGGAGCATCTTCCACCATTATCCTGTCGCTGGAATTGATATGTACTTTGTAAATATTCCGGTCATGGAATTTCGCTGTTTGTGGCTCGTCGGAATGAGGCGGCAAGGTAGCGCTCAATCCTTTATTGGTTTGAATGGTTGTTGTCACCAGGAAAAATATAAGCAATAAAAATGCTATATCTGCCATGGAACTGGAGTTAATCTCTACTTTTTTTCTTTTAGTTGACCTCATGATTTGGTATTTACTCTTCATAATGTTAGAGTTGGGGAAAAAGTAACAGATCATGAGATTTATTTGTGAGAAGACCAGTTGACAGATATGCGACTGAGAGGGGAATTGATTATTATTAATCCATCCACTGGCTTATGGATGTTGGTACTATTTTAATAAAATTTATCTTCATTCCATTTCAATGGATTATTTACAATATAATCTGAAATGGTATTGTATGATTTGCCGTTGCGAATGATATGATCGTGAAATCTTGGTTGCCAGACAAAACTCGAGTCAATTTTATGTGATTCAAATGACACACGGCCTTTATACCATCGAATGATACGTGACAAATTTTCATATAACATGGGGTTTTTATCGCCGGTGACGCCGCCGGGTATGGTTGTGGTTGGCGATGGGGTGATTGGTGGCGGCATGGGCGTCACCATGGGGGTAGGGACGCGATTAATCGCGTCCCTACGTGGATGATTATCATTTTTGTTTATCACAATAATTCCATGCACATGGTTCGGCATAACAACAAATGCATCCAATATTACAAATGGAAAATGGCTTGGTATTTCATACCAATATTTTTGTGCTAAATTCCCGACATTTGACAATTGCATAGTTCTATTAATAACGTCACCAAAATAATGTCCCCTGTTATATGTACATATTGTGACAAAATAACTGGCATTTGAACCATAATCTCAATTTTTTAAACGTGCTGACTGTATGCGATATTTGTTTTTATATTTTTCAGTCATATTTGATTGATGTGATGAATTACCATGCCCCCTGCTTTCTAAACCTATGACTAATTGAGTATTAGTTTGTATGATTTTTGTATAAGAGCGGTTACAATGTCTCCTTCAGCCACCTGAAAAATTCGTGCTGCCAGACAAGACCGTTTTGAGCCTTAAGTACCCAGTGGTTTTCATTGGGGAAATACAGTAATCTGCTCTTTATACCTTTTAGCTGTGCCGCCTGAAAAGCTTCAAATGCCTGACCGTCAGGAACCCGGTAGTCTTTTCCTCCTTGTACGATAAGTATGGGTGCATCCCAATTATTCACGAAATTAATCGGGTTAAAATCTGTATAGGTCTTCATAGCAGCTTTATTTTTTGTTTCCCAATAAGCGCCGCCGTTATCCCAGTTCACAAAAAACAATTCTTCAGTGGTGCCATACATGCTTTTCATGTTAAAAATTCCATCATGAGAAATAAAAGTTTTAAATCGCTTTTCATGGTTTCCTGCAAGAAAAAACATGGAATATCCGCCAAAGCTGGCGCCGATTGCACCAAGTCTGTCCTTATCCACATAGCTTTTTTCGGCGACAGCATCAATTGCGGATAGGTAGTCCTTCATCGGTTGCCCACCATAATCTTTGCTGATAGCTTCATTCCATTCTACACCATGACCGGGCATTCCACGCCTGTTTGGTGCGACAATAATATATCCCTGGGCTGCCATTACCTGAAAATTCCACCGCATTGAATAAAACTGTGAAAGCGCTGATTGAGGTCCGCCCTGACAGTAAAGCAGGGTCGGATATTTTTTAGATGCATCGAAACCGGGAGGATAGATCACCCACACCAGCATTTGCTTTTTGTCCGTAGTGGTCACATACCTTCGTTCGATTTTACTCAAATTAATGGCATTATAATGAGCATCATTTACATGTGTGATTTGAGTCATCGATCCATTGGATAAGTTTATGGAATAGAGCTCCGCAGCATGATTCATGTCGGTTCTTGAAACAATCATTTTATTTCCGGATATTCCAACAAGCCCCCTAACATCAAAATCTCCTTTTGTGATCTGTTTCACCACAGGTGTTTTTTTAATTTTATCGGGATAATCTACTTCAAAAAGCTGCACAGTTCCATCTATGGGGGCATTGAAATAAATTCCAGATCCATCTTTTTTCCATAAAAATGAATTTACGGTGCCATCCCAATGTTGTGTCAGATTTTGCTGAATGTCGCCATCTCTAACAATAATATCATTTTTATCAGCTTCATAACCATCTCTTTTCATACTCAACCAGGCCATTGTTCCACTGGAAGAAAACAACGGATTTGTATCATAACCCATCATACCTTCTGTGAGATTAGTTGTTTCCCCGGATTCGATATTGTAGGCATAAATATCAGAATTTGTACTCAATGCATAGGCTTTTCCAGACTTCTTTTTTGTTACATAAACCACCAATTTCCCATCATGACTCCATGTATAATCCTCCTCGCCGCCAAATGGAGTTTGTGGACAATTATATGGTTCCCCCTCCATAATGTCGATTCCTTTTACTTCATTCCCTTTATGAAGAAAAATATGACTGAATTTCCCGTCTTCCCAGGTGTCCCAATGCCGGTACATCAACTCATCATAAATCATGACCTCTGATTTATTCAATTTTGGATAATAGTCTTTGCCATAGACCTTGTTTATTTTCATATCTTCAATGGAAATGCGGTATTCACCATTTGGAGAAACAAGCTTATCAGCGACCAAAGATGTCCCTGACTCGATTTCAACCGCCTCTCCTCCATCAATAGAAACAATGTATTGTTTTGAGGATCCGGTATTTGCCTCTGCATCATAAGTTTTGACACTGTAAACAACAGATTCCCCGTCCTTCGTTATACCCACAGCACTAACCCTTCCCAGCTTCCATAATAGTTCCGGCGTCATCACATCTTGCGCCTTCAAGCCGGAAATCATTAAAAAGCCAACTATAATTATACTTATCCTCCTCATATGAATTAAACATTTAATGCCGTTTCGTTAAGAAGATTATTGTCTTACCTCTCCCTTCACCCTCTCCAGAGAGGGATAATAGGTACTTAACTAAACGACATTGATTCAACATTGATTAAAAAAATATTTCGCAACAAAACTAATGCTTTATTCAGAATCTAAATCAAGAACTTGCCCATCTTTCAACAATTGCTCCTTCAATTTAGCATAGGAAACATCATGGATACTAATATCATTTTCTAGCGCCAAAGAAGCCACTGTCCCGGCACTTTGACCCAGGATCATGAAAACCGGCTCCATCCGGATTGACCCAAAGGCAATATGGGAACTCGAAACACAAACAGGAACGATGAGGTTGGTGCATTCACCGCTTTTTGGCAATAGGGATCCAAGGTCAATTTTATATGGATTTTTTGGATGAACACCGATATCTCCCTCATTTTGTACAAATCCATCTGCCTTGATATACCGCTGGACATTGTGTGAATCCATGGTATATGAACCCATCCCAATAGGTCTTGGGATAGGTTTTTTACCCAGAATTTCATTTTCAGTCATTACTGATACACCTTTCATCCTTCTCGCTTCCCGCACATAAATCTGATGCGGCCAATTTCCATTATCTGTAAACTCATCTGCTGCAAGACCCCATTGAGCCATTTCTTCACGAACCTCCTGAGGCACCCTGGTATCATTTGCCAAAAAATACATCAGACCTTTCTGATAATCCTCGTGCTCCGCTATGATTTTCTTCCTTCTTTCATAGGAAGCCTCCGGATAATCGTAATTCATCCCTATATTATCCGTACTGAATGGTCCGTGGTTATTGGTATCAGTTTTGCGGTTGGGGATCATGTCGAATTTTTGAAAAACCTCCCGCCATCCTGAATCAAAAATTCTCGCCAACAATTCGTATTGATTTGGATCGTAGTTGGCAGGTTTAGGAAAAGGGATTCTGTTATCGGGATGATTGCTCAGGCACATCCTGAAACAATATGCCTGAATCCTGTTGTCGCCTGCTCCCTTTTCGCCGGGATCTTCTATGGAAATTTTTGGGATAACTCCACTTGAGGGATCTCCAGAAAAAATGTACGGATCAATATCTGTTTTCATATGATGCCCATGGTGCAGTACTCCTACCTGAATACCATTCCACTCTTCACCATATAGACTATTGGCCTCCCTCCCCACATGATAGCTGACATTTGCTGCGGCCATCAGGTCACCTTCATACGTGGCATCTATGAATATTTTACCTTTAAAAGTTTTACCGGAAAGTGTTTTTATGGATTTTATAGCTTTATTGTCGAGCACTACTCCACTGGATCGATCCAACCATTCATCCCGGTAAAGCTCAACTTTATAATCCTTTATAAAATCATCAAAGACCATCTCAGCCACATGAGGTTCGAAAATCCACATTGTACGGTTCTCTCCATCAATAGCGACAGTTCCCTGTCCTTTATTTCCATATTCCGATTTTCTCTGCCATTTCCAGGCTTCATCATTTTGATAGTACTGCCACACCCGGTGATAAAATTCTCTTGAAAGACCGCCAATTACTTCTTTATTTCCAGTATCCGTAAAACCCAGACCTCCGGATGACAGGCCTCCTAAATGTATGTCCGGGCTAACCATTATGACACTTTTACCCATCCTGGCCACCTGGGCGGCAGTAGTCACAGCGGCAGAGGTACCTCCATACACAATAACATCTGCTTCGTATAAATTCGGATCTTTCGGCTGCTCTCGACACCCAGCCATGAGAAGGAGTACAATCAGGATTGATTTTATTTTCATTTTGGATTATTTTCATTTTTAAAACAATAAAAGCATTTTTGAAAATTCAAAAAGATCAGGAGTCATATCAATTATCTTGTTTAGAATATATCAGGAAAGGATGGAAGAAATAATTTTTTAGCTAACTCAAACTAACTTTATATATGTTCACCAACTGTTGTTTCCCTTTTAATGAAATGCCTCCAATATGTTCATAATTGAAAAATTGTTCATCTGTCAGATTATCCTTCAGCGCTTCAGAAATAAGTAATTCAGATTTAAATTCGTTGCATTTTCCCTGGATTCTGGCAGCAGTATTCAATACATCGCTATGATATGCAATTTCCCTTTTTATTATTCCAACTTCAGAAACAGTCACCTCTCCAAGGTGTACTCCAGCTTTGAAAAACGGCACAAATCCATAATTTTTTTCATAGTAAACCTTGCGGTTATTCAGGGTATTCATAAATGTATAGTAGGCATTTAGGCAATTGGCATTCTCAAAACCATCTTTCATTTTCCAGGTCAAAACCGCTTCGTCTCCTACGTATTGATAAACCTCCACCTTATGCTGGATGATAGCAGCCGTTAAATCGTTCAAACTGTCTTGAATCAAAGAACTGAATTTGATGTGACCAAGGTTTTCTGCATGGGTTGTGGAATCCTTCATATCAAGAAACATAAAAATTCTTGACTCCACTCTTGGGCTGTGATATTTCCCCAATATGAGATTGATCAAAATCCGGTCACCTATTTTAGTCTTTATCACCTGAATGAAATAGATGAACAAACTGACAATACCCGAATAAATAATCCATAATAATGAAGTTTTAGAAAAGATGAAATTCATCAGGCCTATTTTTATATCGTCAGTATTATTGTTGGAAAATACCAGCATACTCAAAGAAAAAATGGCAATTAAAATTTGGGCCAGGCTTTTTAGAAGTATTATTTTCCAGTAGGCTAATTTTCTCAACCAAACCGTATCCAACAAATAGTCCATGATTCCAAAAGGAATGCCAATCGCAATACCCAAAACCATCATTTGAAAGGCAAACAGGAAAGGGTCAAAAGGTACTACGCGTTCGAAGGATGGCAAGGACTCCACTCCCCACACTCTGATAAAACCAAATAGGTAAGCGGCAAATACCCAAATCACTAATGACCAGATAAGTGTTGTGAAAAAATCAATTATTTTTCTTTTCGATTGTTCCATATATTTTCGTAAAACCTCGTTTTAACCTATTTATCAGCCTTTTTAGCAGTAGTTGATGATTTTGTGGTTCCCGGTTTTCTTGTCGTTTTTGGTTTAGTAACTTTCTTCTCTTTCAGTATTTCGACAGTGTCGCTTACAGAACGTAAATGCAGATCTCGCTGGGGAAATGGGATTTCGATGTTAGCTTTTTTAAATGCCTCATCTATGGCAACTCCAACATTACTTTTGGTTCCCAGGCCTTTATTGAAATGCGTCCAAAATAATACTCTGAAATCCAAAGAACTATCACCAAAACCAAGGAATATGATTAGCGGATTTGGGATCTTCAGTACATTATCCTGCTCTGCGACCACTTTATTTAATATTTCCAGGACTTTGTTTATATCAGTACCATAGGCCACCCCAACGATTATTTCCTGCCTCTTGCGATGATCAGATAAAGTCCAGTTGATCATTTCATTAGAGATTAAATTTCCATTGGGGACTATAACTTCGGCCCCGTCAAAGGTGCGAACCGTGCTCGCTCTTATTCCAATTTCCTTCACCTCTCCCATAAGGTTGAGATTGGCAATCTGGATAATATCACCAGTCTGCATTGGTCTTTCGAATGCGAGAATCAATCCTGATACCAAATTATTAAATATATTCTGAAGGCCAAATCCTATACCAACACCAAATGCACCAAAAATTACCGTCAAATTGCTCAAATCTATTTTCGCGGCGCCGAAAGCCAAAATGAACCCTACGATGATTAGCATAAGTCGTACCAGCAGGGATATTGCGCCAGGTACACCGCGTGGCATATCAAAATGTGTGAGTATTTCATCTTGTAAAATAAACCTTACAAACTTTGAAACAAGCATTGATATCCAGAGAGTAATGAAGAAGGCTAAAAAAGTTCCTATAGAAATGGTAACAGAACCCACTTCCCATTCATGAACAATAAGATCTTCAATCCAATTATATATAGGATCATATATGGCAAAACCTACCAGGGTGATATATAGCCAATAAACTATAGCAATAATATTGACATATCGATTAATTCGTATTTTTATTTCATCAGAATAATTAACGACCATATTGAGCTTTGAAATACCGTCTTGTTGAAAAAGAAGTGCGAGTAGGCTTTTCAAAACCACAGCAGTTGTATAAATAATTACTCCACCGTAAATCATTCCTGAAGTCCCCTCCGAGAGTACTTTTGCCAAAATTGTATTTCCGAGAACATTCGCTATAAAAGATATGGAAAGTAAGATAATCGCTTGCTTCATAAGAGAAAAAGTAAATCCCCATTTAACCCGGGGATTATATTCTTTTATTTCTTTTCTACTTCTTAATATGAAAACTAATAGAGTAATTGTGGCTATATCATGTATGAGTAGAAAAGTCCTATCTAGTATTACAAAATCAGAAAAAAATCTTCCGATCTGTGATAATATAAAAATTCCACCGATGGAGTAGAAATATTTTTTTTTGACGCTGGGAATGATGCCCGGTATTAGCGTTATCATAGGGATTACAAGTAGCGTCTGTGTATATTCTAATATAATTGATGGCGCTACAGGATAAAAAAGTTGGGAAAGCAATATCATTACTAATAATGTTGCCGAAAATGGTTTTGAAATAATATGAAGGGTTGATTTGATCGCTTGATCCTTTCTTTCATCAGTCCATTTTGAGACATTATTCTTCAAATAAAATAATAGTATCAGTAGGGTGATGAACAATAGTAAGTGGTAATAAATATTTTCTTCATAACTACTAAAAAAGATCTCATGATCTTTTTTATGACTTTTTATTATTTCACTCACCTGTTGAGAAAAATCAATTGAATCTTTTTCAAAGCTAAACATTTGCCAAAGAGGCGGACTATCTAATGTGAAGATTTGGGTGCGAAATGATTGCTCAGAGTTGCTGATGGTATTTAACACTTCATCCAAAAAAATTAAAGCTCCCGTCAATTCATCCTGCTTTGTCAATAGATTATTCTTACGTTTTACTAATCCATTTTCTACATCATCTATTTCCTTTATATTTGTTTTGATACGATCAATTATTGCTTTTGGAAGTTTCTCTTCCCGCTCCAGCTCCAGCGTTTTAATCCATTCATTTTTAATATCTCCAATATCTTCTTTCATTCTTTCAATATCCTCAGTTTTATCCCCTAAGGTACTTCTCCAATTATCGAGCAGTGTGAACAATTGGCTAACTTTATTTTTCAGATTTTCAGATTCCTTAAGATTCATTTCCTTAATTTCTTCCAGATCCGTTTCTTTTTTGATTTTGTTTATTTTTTGAATGGCTGGTGGCAGTAAGGAATCAATTTCATGCTCCCTTTTTGAAGGGTTAATATTCTGTTTTATATCACGTATCTTACTTAGTGTATTCTCTGTTTCGGATCCAATATCAGTAATGGATATAGGCTCAATCACCTTTTTTATTACAGTTGTATCTGAAGAACTAGTGGATTTTGGCGTTTGCGCATAGCCCTTCAATTCAACTATTGTTATTATGAGAACAAGAGTCAAACAAAATGTAAAAAAGAATTGAAATTTTCTGGTAAACTGACGGAGGATCATAGTGTGATTAAATTTATGATGACCATAAAAAATTACTGATAAATAAATATATTTCTACAACAAGGGTTTCAACGATTCAATTTTTTGAAACAGTTATAAATCTATTGTTAAAAAGCTAGAATATAAAAAATTAAGGAGCTAATCTTTTGATAGAAACAAACTCTAAAAACTAAAACTGGAGTAAACTGAAATTGTCAATAGTATTTTTGGAACATCTGTTGTTTTATTGGAAAAAGTGAATAGTATGGAGTCGGAAGATAATCTATGTCAACATATACATTTATTATCGCTACTATTCCTGTTTCGGTCTTTTAGCTTCGGTCTCCGGTCTTCCAGCTTCTGGCCACTTTTATTGCAAATCTATGGAATGGCAAATTCACTATCCTGTATCCCTGTATTTACTTCTATACTTTCTGCTGTAGCATTCATTTTCGTAGGACCCATCGGTAGTGAAATTGAATATGGAAATTTTACTCCTTCTACTTCTTTGTAATCTGCCAAATCAGTAGCTTGAACTACCTCACCCTGAGGACTTTGAATGGTTTCACTTGTTCTCAATTTCAATCCGGTCCCGGTATCATAATAGTAAATTGTCTTGCTGCCGGAAGGTTTGGTGATTTCAATAGCATATGCATTTTTCCCATCTATTGATTCAATACCATTCAATTCTGTATCTAACCCCATATCTACAATGGCTAATTCAGCGATGATGGCCGCTTCAAATGCCATGTCCTTTTTTCGATTTTCATCGACAGGAACGGGTTGGCCCATTTGTTGAATACTCGCTTCCGTTCCATTAAAAACCGAGGTCATAACAGCGTTTCCATCCATTGTCACTTTTGTTATTGACATATTGGGAGCTTTACCTAAAACAGTGATTTCCAATTCTCTGCCCTGCATTTCAGTTTTCATCACCATTTTTATATCCTTTAAGGCCCGCGCATTGTCCTCACCTCCGATTGCAATAAGATAATTGTCCAAAACCTTTGCGGCTGTGAGTCCGGCAGGGATCTCGGCTTTTTTGGGGATATAATCGTTTCCATAAATATCATAGTAGGTAACTTCTCCAAATTGGGTGAGCTTATTGGCAATTTCAGAACCTTTACCAACTACTACTATGTAAGCATTGTCTGGCTTGATATACTTTTTGGCCATTTCCTGAATGTCTTCTATCGTTACAGCATCCACTTTTTTAAGATAGTTTGTATAGTAATCTTCAGGAAGGTTATATCGCTGAATATTTAACGCAAAATTAGCTATGGTTTGGGGGCTTTCCAAAGACCTGGCAAAACCTCCAATAATTTGAGCCTTTGCTTTTATTAACTCATTTTCAGAAACTTGTGAATGCGTAATTTTTTTAAATTCATTAATAAATTCATAAATTGCACTGTCAGTTACTTCATTTCGCACTTCTGAAAAAGCTCTAAAATTTCCAACAATATTGTCAGAAGAATAAGCGGATCTCGCATAGTAGGTAAAGGCTTTAGCTTCGCGAATTTGTTGTTCTAATCGAGAGTCTGAAGCAGCTCCAAGTATTTGATTGAGTACACGCATTTTAATTACATCGGGGTCACCCTTTTTTAAGTCAATTGGATAGGTAACACTTATATTTGACTGAACTGAGTTTGATCGGTCAACCAGAGCAACCTCCCTTGATTCAGGAGCCTGAACGCTTTCAAATTTTTCCAGATTTACTTCCTTTGATTCCCATTCTTTGAAGTACTTTTTTACCAGCTTTTTGGCATCTTTCAATTTAATATCTCCCACAATTGCCAAATAGGCAATGTTTGGAGAAAAGTATATGTTATAGTAATTTTTGCAATCTTCAACTGCAATGTTATTAACTGTTTCCTCAGTAGTCAATTCTCCGTAGGGATGATCTTTTCCATACAACAAAACACTTCTTACATTTGATGAAATTGAACCAGGTTCATCTTTTTTAGTTGCCAATGCCGATAATGTTTGCTTTTTTAATTTCTCAAATTCTTCTTGCGGAAATGATGGATTGTAAAGTATATCGGTCATCATTTTGAGAAGTGTTTCTGTATGTTTTGTTAATGAAGAAGCATAAATTCCTGTTGGAGAGGTATTCAAAGTAGCTCCAATAAAGTCTATCTCTTCATCTATTTCACTTTTCGACTTAGAAGTAGTGCCTGTTCTAAGGAGTTCACCTGCCATGGACATATAGCCAGCTTTTTCACCCTCCCGAAGAGCTTCAATATTAAGGAATAGATTAAAGGCTATTCTTGGAATTTTATGGTTTTCTACAACAAACACCTTGAGTCCATTTTTTAGTGTAAAAGACTCAGGGGTTCCTATTTTTATTTCAGGCGCAGGCCCTGCAATAGGTGGTTTGCTTCTATCTATTTGAGCAACCAGATTAAAGTTTAGAAAGAGAATGAGATATATAATGGATATATAAGTTTTCATCTTGAAAATGGATAAAGGATTCGAATTAATTATTTTCTTGAGATTTAGGTAAATAATAGAGCACAACCCTATTTTCCTTATTCAGGTATTTCATTGCTGCTTTTTGAATGTCTTCCTGGGTGACAGCCATATATTTTTCTATTTCAGTATTAATTAGGTTGGCATCATTAAAAAAAACATGATAATTTGCCAGGGATTCTGCTATGCCTGCCATCGTGGCATTACTACTATAAAAATCATTCTCAACCTGATTTCTTATTTTTTGGAATTCTCTTTCTGAAATTAATTCACTTTTAACTTTTTCGATTTCCTTATCCATACTCTCTTCTAACTTTTCTACCTCAATTCCAGAATTGGCAAGACCAAGAGCTATAAATAAACCAGGGTCCTCAGTAGCTACAGTAAATGCTCCGGATGTCAATGCAATTTGTTCCTTATCCACCAATTCTTTATAAAAGCGAGAACTCTGTCCATCAGCAAGCACTTTTGTTAACATTTCAACTGCGTAGTAATCCTTTGCTGTTTGCTCAGGGAAATGATATGAAAGTAATATCATGGGCAATTGAATATTATCATAGACAATATCTCTTTTTTCTTTCTTTTGCTGCGGTTCAACAACCTCCACCCGAGGAACAATCTTAGGCTTTTTTATATCAGCAAAATATTTTATCACAAGTTCTTTAGTTTTAATTATATCAATATCGCCCGCAATTGAAATAGTTCCGTTTTGCGGCACATAATAAGTATTATAAAATTCCATAAATTCGCCAAGTGTAGCCTTATCCAAATGTTCCATTGAACCAATCGGCATCCATTGATAAGGATGTACTGAAAATGACCTGCTAAATGTTTCAACCCATCTGGTACCATAGGGTTGGTTGTCATACCTCATTCTTTTTTCTTCTTTAACAACTTCCCTTTGTGTCTCCACACCAATTGAATCAATTTTGGCATGCATCAATCGTTCAGACTCAAGATACAAACCAAGCTCTAATTGATTGGATGGTAATAATTCATAATAGTATGTCTGATCAAAAGAAGTATATGCATTATTTACGGCTCCAGCATTTGATATTAATTCATCAAATTGCCCTCTTTTGATATTTTCAGATCCTTCAAAAAGAAGGTGCTCAAAAAAATGTGCAAATCCTGTTCGTTCAGGATTTTCATTTTTTGACCCGACATGGTACAGAATAGAAACTACTACAATAGGCGTAGAATTGTCCTGATGAAGGATGACGTGTAATCCATTATCGAGGTCAAATTCTGTAAAATCGATTTCCTGCCTCGCCGGCAGGCGGGTGTTATCTGTGGCAAATGCCGGGCTAAAAGCGATCAGGCAGATGCAAAATGCGTATAGAATTTTGTTCATGTGAATGATAATTTGGTTATTCCTTTGAATATAATAATGACTTTATGTATTGCTATCAGTTTTTTTGCAAAATGTTAAAAACGATGATTATACAATTTATCCAATCTTTAACTATAGAAATCTTTCTGGTTAAAAAAACTCCGGTTATTCCGGAGTTCTAATTATTATTTGACATTTCAGTTATCATTATTTAGCTGGCAGAGTCTGTGTCAGCTATAATTTTATCTACCACATCAGGATCGAGTAATGTTGAGGTATCTCCAAAATTGTCACTATCACCGGAGGCGATTTTTCTTAAAATTCTCCGCATAATTTTTCCTGAACGGGTTTTTGGCAATCCTGGTACAATCTGAATTAAATCCGGCTTGGCAATCGGACCAATTATGTTTGTAACGGTAACTCTGATTTCATTTTTAAGATTAGCTTCGGAACGGTCGCTCATATCGCATATCGCAAAGGCGTAAATACCCTGACCCTTAATGGGATGTGGATAACCGACAACTGCAGATTCAATCACTTTTGGATGCTCATTGATTGCATTTTCCACTTCGGCAGTTCCCATACGATGTCCGGAAACATTGATTACATCATCCACACGTCCGAGAATTCTATAATAGCCGTCTTCATCCCTTTTCACCCCATCACCTGTGAAATAAAGTCCTTTAAATGAGCTGAAATAAGTTTGCCTGCATCGGTCGTGATCGCCATAGAGCGTTCTTAACATGGAGGGCCATGGGAATTTGATGCATAAATTACCTTCAACACTATTTCCCTTTAATTCTTTACCGTCATTATCAACAATAATTGGTTGCACTCCAGGCAATGGTAAAGTAGCATATGCAGGTTTTGTTGGTGTGATTCCTGCCAGAGGAGAAATCAGGATTGAGCCTGTTTCTGTTTGCCACCAGGTATCAACTATAGGGCACTTTCCTTTTCCGATATGATCGTGATACCAGTGCCAGGCTTCTTCGTTAATTGGTTCACCAACTGTACCAAGTACTTTTAATGAGTCCAGCTTATAGGGTAAAACAGGATCAATTCCGTATGCTTCAAGCGCCCTGATTGCCGTAGGAGCAGTATAAAATTGGTTTACTTTGTATTTATCTACAATCTCCCAAAACCTTCCCGGATGTGGATGGGTAGGAATTCCCTCAAACATCAATGTTGTGGCGCCGTCTAGCAAAGGGCCATAGACAATGTAGGAATGCCCGGTAATCCAGCCAATATCTGCGGTGCACCAATAGATATCGTCATCGCTATATTGAAATACATTTTTGAATGTATAATAGGTATAAATCATGTAGCCACCGCAAGTGTGGACCACGCCTTTAGGTTTACCCGTAGAACCGGAGGTATAAAGGATGAATAACATATCCTCAGAATCCATTGTCTCCGCGACATTATCAGAAGAAATTCCATCTATCGCCTCATGCCACCAAATGTCACGGCCCGGCTTCATGGTAACGGGAGTTAACGTTCTTTCTAAAACGATCACTTTTTCTATCGATGAAGAATTTTCCAGCGCTTCATCAACCACCTTTTTTACGGGAATAGTTTTGGATCCTCTGAAATTCCCGTCAGAGGTAAGCACCATTTTAGCGCTGCAATCATTGATACGGTCAGCCAATGAAGTGGCAGAAAACCCTGCAAAAACGACAGAATGTATTGCTCCGATTCTTGCGCAGGCCAACATTGCTATAGCAGCCTCCGGAACCATGGGCATATAAATAATTACCCTGTCACCTTTTTCAACACCATTGGCTTTTAAGGCATTTGCAAACTGGCAGGTTTTTTCATAAAGTTCCCAATATGTTAAAGTGATGGATGGTTCATTGGGATCATTAGGCTCCCAGATGATTGCCGGTTTATTCCTTTTAGTATATAGAAATCTCTCAAATATATTTTCGGTGATGTTTAATTTTGCGTTTACAAACCAATTAATATTTGGAGTTTCGAAGTCCCACTCAACAATCTTGTCCCATTTTTTTTGCCAGTAAAAAGTATCCGCTACCTGGGTCCAGAATGCCTCCGGGTCCAGAATGCTTCTTTGATATTCATGAATGTATCCTCCAAGGGTGTGAATCTTTCTAGCCATAGGTGTCTATCAATTTTAATTAAAAATACTTTGCGTGAGTAAAGCCCAGGATCATATAATGAGCTTTAAATTAATACAGAATTGAAATATATAAATTTTTAATGATAAATGAATTTTCAATCTGCTTTTTTGTCATAAGGAATGCACTTTGCCTTTATAAACAGGCAGCAGTTTTTCATAGGATAGCTCTTTTGATGTTGATATTTTATAAAATGAGTTGATAATTGGCCTGGCCCTAGTGATGTAATACCTCTACTATAACAGCGAGCATGGCACCGAGTAAACTGATGAAAATCTTCTTCTTGTGGAAGGTGTGATCAGGACTGGATTCAAAATAGATGGTTGTGGAAATATGAAGAAAATTACCGCTTACAATGGCGAAAATGATTAAAAAACCTTCCTGGCTGATCACACTGTATTTATTCATCAAATCGCTGAAAATCAACCCAAATGGAGATGCGAGGCTGAAAATGATTAATAAAAGAAGCAGTGCTTTTTTATTTTTAAAATTTAAATTCAATACAGACATCAATGCTATTGCAGCCGGAATTTTATGTAAAATAATTCCTATCAATAGACCTGTTCCGTGCTCTCCGGCTCCGTCCCCTCCTGTATGGATGAGAATACTGCCATCCATGAGCGAGTGAATACAGAGCCCTATCATCAGCATCACCGGAGAAAATCCACTGTGATGATGGCTGGGATTGTGTAGGTGACCATGTTCAACACCAGTGGTGATAAAATCAAGAAAAATTTGCATGAAAAATCCAACAAGAATAAAAAGGCCTATTCTTTGAGGATTTGTTGTCGCAGTAAAAATTTCCGGTAATAAATGGACTATGGTGATTGAAAAAATAAATGCTCCTGCAAAAACCAATAAATATTTTAGGTCAAATTTTAGTGGTTTTTGGAGTTTAATAATTATTAATCCAGGAATGAAAGCTGCCAAAAATAATGCGATTGAGTAAGCTATTTCCATATTATTTCTTAAGCACAAATATCATTCTTTCCGATTTTTCTGCAATATAAGGATTGAGATTATAATCACCGAAAAGATCAATTAGCTCAAGATCTGCATGCTCAAAATACTCCAGAAACTTTACTCTTTTGATTGTTTTTACTCTTTCCTGAAATTGAAAATGTTCTCCTTTGTCCTCAAATCTAATGTTTTTTACAATGTATTCATCGCATAAGAATTTTTGGATATGAAAATCGATGCCTTTAATTTTTTTTATCTCTTTTGGAACCAGATCATTGATAACCGTAAAAGGATTAAGAAAATCTATTAATAATTTCCCGCCTTTTTTTAGTCCAGCTGCCATAGCCAAAATAGCTTGCTGATTTTCTCCTTTTGTCTCAAAATATCCAAAGCTTGTGAAAAGGTTTAAAATGTAATCAAATCTTTCTCCTTCCCAGGGGAAACGCATATCGTGGACGTAAAATTTGAGTTTTTGATTTTCAAACAGACTCGCAAAAGTGATGTTTTGGACGGATAGATCGAGCCCTACAACTTTATAACCTTTTTTATTTAAATAAATAGCATGCCGGCCCTTTCCACAAGCCAAATCCTGGATTAGATCATTTTCCGAAAATTGAAAATACTCAATCAAACGATCAATAAAGTATTTAGCTTCTTTATCATCTCTGTGTTTGTATAGCACATGATAATAAGGAGAGTCAAACCATTCTCCGAACCATTCTTTAGTTTTCAGCATTGAGCTTCTCAATATTTTTGGAAATACCTTTTGTGACAAAAGAAATAATTTCCCCATTATCACCGCTGTAAATCAGGTAAGCATCCAAAGATTTATTATTTTCCAGTACCAATTTTGATTTTTCAACACCCAATACCATAAACGCAGTTGCATAAGCATCTGCAATCATGCAGTTATCAGCAAAGACAGAAGCGCTAAGCAAGGTTTGAGCAATTGGATACCCGGTTGACGGATTGATGGTATGCACATATTTTTTTCCTTCCTGAACATAATAATTTCGATAATTCCCCGAGGTTGCGACCGCCCTGTCTTCCAGCTCCACAACTGCTAAAAATTTTCTTTCATATACATCGACGGTTGGATCTTCAATGGCTGTTCTCCAAAGTTTTCCGTCATTTTTGGTGCCCCGGCAAACGAGCTCACCCCCAATTTCAACAAGGAGATTATGAATTCCTTTGGTTTCCAGATAATCTGCAACTACATCTACAGCATATCCCTTTGCTATTGCGGAGAAATCAAGCTTTATTTCTGGAATATCTTTGCAAACCTGATTTTCATTAAAATTAATCTTATTAAATCCTACCAGTCCCATCAGCGAATCCACTATAGAGCTGTCAGGCGTCATTGACTTATCCGGGCCAAAACCCCATGCATTTACCAATGGTCCTACGGTGGGGTCAAATGCACCATCCGAATTGTCATAAACTTCCTTACTGGCTTGTAAAACAGGGAGAAAATACGAGGATTCAAATTCAAAGCAGTCATCTCCATTATTAAATCTTGAAATTTCAGATTCTGGAATATAAGTGGATAGTGACATATTCCATACCTTAAGAAGTGAGTCAATCTCCTCTTCAAAATTTTCACCTGATTCATTGAAATATTTAATGGAATAACTAATTGTTCCCATTGTGGTTCCGGAGATTTCGACCTTTTGAAGCGGGGGATTATCCTTTTGCCGAATCTTCCAAACTACAAAAACCAACGCAATTAGTACAATAGGGTAGAAACGCTTTAAAAAATTCTTTAAATCCATGTTTCATCAAAAATTCGGTGCAATTTACACCATATTTAAGAATTTTGCGATGATATTTTTGCTTATTAAACAATATGCTATTGTATGAAAACTCTATTTTGAGGTACATATGTGCTAAAAATTTTATTTTCATGTTAGAAGTTACTTCAACCTCCTTTTCAGGAATTAATATCAAAATACCCTGAATGCTAATTATTTAAAGCATTTAATTATATTTAACGCTTCAATAAAATAAACATATACACGTTGTGCTTGTTTGTGTTATATGGTTGAGATAATTGTTAAACAGGATATTGAATTTTAGATTACGACATATTACTACAACTTTGAAAAGTTATAAATATCTATTTATAGGTATTTTTATTTTTGGGCTGATGCATATATATACCAGCATCACATCCAAAGAAGAAGTATCGCCCCACTTACCCATTCACCATCCGGTGTTGGACAGTTTTATCAATGAATTTAATGATATCGCCAATGATATGTTTGCCAAATCTAAATCCCCGGGAGCAGCTATTGCCGTGGTAAAAGGTGGCAGGATTATCTACGGGAAAGGATTAGGAATAAAAAAAGTTGGAACAAACGATTCTATTGATGTCCATACTACCTTCAGAATAGCCTCCGTTTCAAAAACTTTTGCAGGGGTTCTGACAAGCAAGATGGTGAATCAGGGAAAACTGGAATGGGATGATAAAGTTCAAAAGTATTACCCTGAATTTGAACTTAAAAATACGGAATATGCTGATAGGATGGAGATCGGGCATATATTATCACAATCTACAGGCTTAATTCAACATGCTTATACCAACTTCATTGAAGATGGAAAAGATCTGAATTTCATGATAGAGGCGCTCCCTGAGGTAAAATTACTTGCCGAGCCAGGAGAAATGTACAGTTATCAAAATGTCGCCTATGGAGTAATTCAGCCGGTTTTAAAATCTGCTACCGGTTTAAATTATAATACCCTAATGAAAAAGGAGATCTTTGAGCCACTCGGAATGAAAGATGCCTCGATAGATTATAATTCTATGATGGAAACTGAAAATAAAGCAGTACCAAATTTCCCAAGAAGAGGAGGGTGGTCAAGCGGAAGAATTTCCAAAAAATATTATAATGTGCCCTCAGCGGGAGGTGTAAATGCCAGTATTTCAGATATGGCTAATTATATGATTGCCTTAACCGGCCATCGCCCTGAGGTCATCAGTAAAAATATGATAGACGATATTTTTGAGCCTCAAATTAAGACTAACATTCATTGGAAATATTTCAGCAGGTGGAGAAATTATAA
Source organism: Bacteroidota bacterium (assembly GCA_024280115.1). Classification (GTDB taxonomy): domain Bacteria; phylum Bacteroidota; class Bacteroidia; order Cytophagales; family Cyclobacteriaceae; genus JAAUQL01. The sequence goes on from JAJRQT010000166.1 coordinate 72,726, forward strand.
AAGTTCATTTTACGGATATGGCTGGAGAATAGTGGAAGATGGCGCTTCAACTATTGCCTATCATGGAGGTTATGTAAATGGATTCAGAAGTCAATTGGCCATAAACACCAATGAAGACATAGGGATTTGTGTTATCACAAATTCTCCTACCAGCTATTCAAGTAAGCTTGTTCCGGCTTTCTTGCAATTGCTCGATGATTACAAGAAGCGACTTGAAGATGAGCAGAGTAGCCAGATAACCGTTACCTACGATCAATAGGCATTAGTATAGTCGCCCGGGTTTAAAGTTAAATGCCGTTCAATAACTCTTTACCAGATCTCCTATTTGAGTAATTAACATTTCAAATTTTCTTCAGGCTTTTTCTTTTACTCTCCAATAGCATATCTTAGTGGCCTGATCTAATGAATTTATGAGAGAAGACTATTTAAGCGGCGAAGCATCGGGATTGGACCCTGTTGAGAAAGAATTTGAAAAGGCACTCAGACCGCAGACTTTTGAAGATTTTTTTGGTCAGGAAAAGATAATAGAAAATATTAGAATATTTGTTCAGGCGGCAATTAATAGAAACGAACCTCTTGATCATGTTTTATTGCATGGCCCTCCCGGGCTTGGGAAAACAACGCTGTCCTATATTATTTCCAACGAGCTCAATTCAAATTTAAAGTTATCCTCAGGCCCTGTATTAGACAAACCCGGAGACTTAGCAGGACTACTCACCAACCTTGATACCGGAGATGTGTTATTTATTGATGAAATTCATAGATTAAATCCCGTCGTCGAGGAGTACCTCTATTCGGCCATGGAAGATTATAAAATCGATATCATGCTGGATTCCGGGCCAAATGCGAGGTCTGTACAAATTAGCCTGAATCCATTTACCCTCATGGGCGCAACTACACGTGCAGGATTGTTGACTTCACCATTGCGATCAAGGTTTGGGATCAACGCCAGGCTGGAATACTATAATGCGGAATTATTAACGAAGATCGTTAAACGCTCAGCAAAGATTCTCAATTGTCCGATTAATGAAAATGCGGCAATCGAAATTGCACGAAGAAGTCGGGGCACTCCGAGAATTGTGAATAATTTACTTCGCAGAACCAGGGATTTCGCGGAGATTAAAGGCGATGGGACCATTACAAAAAAAATAGCTGAAATTGCATTGAAGGCCCTCGATGTAGATCAGCACGGATTGGATGATATGGACAATCGCATTCTCAGAACCATCATAGAAAAATTTAGTGGTGGACCGGTAGGTATATCAACTATTGCCACCGCATGTGGGGAAGAAGGAGAAACCATTGAAGAGGTTTATGAACCTTACCTTATTCAGGAAGGCTATATCAAACGCACTTCAAGAGGGCGGGAAACAACGGCCCTTGCTTATAAACATCTCGGTTTGGAAATGCCCGGAAAGACCGGGACACTTTTTTAAGCAAAGTGAAATACTCTTCAAAAGAAAGGCTCACTCAACTCATAAAGGAAAAGGCAAAAGTACTGGGATTTAATTTTTGTGGCATTTCAAAAGCGGAAAAACTTAATGATGAAGAGGCCAAACTCGAATCATGGCTCGCCAAAGGTTTTCATGGAAAAATGTCATATATGGAAAACCATTTTGACCTCAGACTCAACCCAACCAAATTGGTTACTGGTGCTAAATCAGTTATTTCACTTTTATATAATTACTTCCCGGGAAAAGAGCCACCGGCAAACTCAAAATATAAAATCGCCAAATATGCCTATGGGAAAGATTATCATTTTATACTAAAGGACAAGTTAAAGTCCTTTCTTGGTTATCTGCGTCAAGAGATCGGTGATATTGATGGAAGGGTTTTTGTAGATTCAGCTCCTGTTATGGAGCGGCAATGGGCTGCAAAAAGCGGACTGGGATGGCTTGGAAAAAACACACTTCTGATTAACAAGGAGCAAGGGAGTTTCTTTTTCATTGCAGAATTAATCATCGATCTGGAATTGGAGTATGATGGTCCCATTAAAGATTATTGCGGAACATGTACCAAATGCCTTGATGCCTGCCCCACCGAAGCTTTTGTAGATGCTGGAGTCCTGGATGCCAGTAAATGTATCTCTTATTTTACCATCGAATTAAAGGACGCCATTCCCGAAAAATTCAAAGGAAAATATGAGAATTGGGTGTTTGGCTGCGATATCTGTCAGGATATTTGTCCGTGGAATCGATTTTCAAAACCACATAGTCAACCGGCATTTTATAAAACAGAAGGTGTGAAAGCTGTTACTGATGATGAATGGATTGAATTTACAGAAGAGGTATTCAGGAAAATATTTAAGGATTCGCCGATAAAGAGGACAAAATACAAGGGATTGAAACGGAATATAGATTTTATCAAATAAAAAACCCCGAGTGAGCGGGGTTATGAAATTTTAATTTGCAGAGGCAAATCTAAAGCATCTGTTGATCAAGGTGCTGTACAGTTTTCCAAACTTTTCAAGACACCATTGTTTGAGTTCATTAATCTCGCCGGGGATCAACAGCTTTATTGCCTTTTTCAATTCCTTCTCAAATAATTGAGCGTCAAAACTAACTTTCATCAAAATTATTTTGGTGTACTTCAGCATAGGACTATATTATTTAGGTGAAAAATAAACTTACTAAAGAAAAATGGAACACTCTTATAACACATTTATTCTATTTTCATTTTAATTTCATGATATCATACGTTTCTGATAAATTTGCAGTCTTAAAATATAAAATATGGCTTTACCGTTATCAGTCATAAAAAAATACATGATGTTGAAACGCGTTCTTATACTTATTACGATTTTTTTTGGGTTTTGTGCTAAAAATCAAGCACAAAATATAAGAATAATTTTAGGCCCTGATGAGATAGCTCTAAATCAGGCATTTACAATTACAGTTGAGGTTCAGAACGACCGGATTAAAAGCATTGACAATTTCCCAGAGATCAATGGATTCAACAAAGTCAGCCAATCTTCGTCTTCCTCTACAAATATTATCAATGGGAAATACTCTACAACTCAAAGTATTATTCAGAACTATGTGCCTATTAACGAAGGAACTATTGTAATTAAACCTTTTATGATTACTGTCAATGACAAACCAATTAATTCACCTGGGAAAAGAGTAATTGTCGGGCCTGCCAGACAACAGCAAAGGAGATATGATCCCTTTTCATACGATCCTTTTGAAGAATTTTTTGGCAAAAGACAACCACAGGAATTTATAGAAATAAAGGATGATGCATTTCTTGCCCTTACCATCGATAAGGATGAAGTGTATATAGGTGAGGGTTTTACGGCAACATTAGGCTTGTATATTTCTGCTAGCAATCAGGCAGATCTAGATTGGCCAACTGATATTTCAGAACAACTGGCTGATATAAAAAAGAAAATCACACCTTCCAATTGTTGGGAAGAAAATTTTAAAATCACCAACCTGAATCGTAAGAGCGTTGAAATCAACAATAAACGATATGGGCACTATAAACTATTTCAGGCCTCATTTTTTCCATTAAATAATGAAACTATTAATTTCCCATCAATTTCATTAAATATGATCAAATATAAAGTCGCTAAAAATCCATCATATTTTGGAAGATCCAGGCAGGCAGACACCAAAGTGTTTACCACAAAGCCAATGACTGTAACTGTTAAGGAATTGCCGCCCCACCCATTGAGGGATCAGGTACCAGTGGGTAAATATTATTTGGGGGAAGAAATATCCCATGAAACATTAAATACCGGCCAGAGTTTTACTTATCAGTTTACCGTGCAGGGTGAAGGGAATATTTCCGCCATTGACAATCCCACAGTTTTGGAATCAGCAGATTTCGATTTCTACCCACCAAATATTCGTCAGAATATTAACAGGAGTAATAACAAAGTGAGGGGATCCAAAACCTTTAATTACTATGCCATCCCAAAAGAGCCGGGAGAATTTAATCTTGGAGATTATATTTCCCTGATATATTTTGATCCTTACGAGGAAGCATATGATACATTAAAGTCTAATTTTAAAGTCGTGGTTACAGGAGAAAGTAAAAAAAATATATCTATTTCTTCCAATGATTTGGGGTCGTTTTACAACCTGATCGATATAGAAAACAACAAATTGGAAAGAATAAACAATGAAAGCATTGTGAAGCTTATCGCCAACATTTTTATCATAGTATTGATACTCCTCACAATATTTTTTATTATAAAGAAATAATGGGAAACACCTACGGAAGAAAATTCAGAATAACCACCTTTGGAGAATCACACGGGAAAGCGATTGGAGTTACGATCGATGGCTGTCCGGCAGGATTGGATATCGATGAAGGATTTATACAAATGGAACTAGACCGGCGCAAACCGGGACAATCGAAAATCACTACACAGAGAAAGGAAGGGGATAAAGCGGAAATACTTTCCGGGATTTTTGAGGGAAAATCAACAGGTACACCAATGTCCATTGTTATTTATAATGAAGATCAAAAAAGTAATGATTACGCGCACATTGCAGATAAGTACAGACCCTCCCATGCAGACTATACCTACGACAAGAAATATGGCATTCGCGATTATCGGGGAGGTGGCAGAAGCTCAGCCAGGGAAACTGCCGCGAGAGTAGCTGCCGGCGCCATTGCCAAATTATTACTAAGGCATATTGGAGTAAAAATCAACGCCTACGTTTCCCAGGTTGGAAATATCATAGTCAATAAAACATATAGTGAGCTTGATTTATCAAAAACAGAAGGCAATATCGTCAGATGCCCGGATGAAAAAATGGCTAATAAAATGATCGAGTTAATCGATCAGACAAGGAAAAATAAGGATACTATCGGGGGTGTGGTTACTTGTGTAATCGAAGGAACACAAGTTGGACTGGGGGAGCCCGTATTTGATAAGCTGCATGCCGAATTGGGTAAAGCTATGCTCGGTATCAATGCTGTCAAAGGTTTTGAATTCGGTAGTGGTTTCGAAGGTGTAAAAATGTTGGGATCCAAGCACAATGACATTTTCGAGAACCAAGATGGAAAAATAGTAACAAAATCCAACCATTCAGGAGGAATCCAGGGAGGCATTTCAAACGGTGAGGATATATATTTCAATGTTGCCTTCAAACCGGTAGCAACTATTATGAAGGATCAGGAAAGCATTGACAAATATGGAAATAAGACAATTGTTTCCGGAAAAGGAAGGCATGATCCGTGTGTTGTGCCAAGGGCTGTGCCTATTGTTGAAGCGATGGCCGCTTTGGTAATTGCAGACTTTTATTTGTTAAATAAATCTGCCAAATTGTAGGGATCAATTTAATGCCCTATTGAACTATGGCTTCAAAAAAACTCCCACTTCACACAAAAATAATGCTTGGATTAGTACTCGGCTTGCTTTTTGGCTTGCTCTGCATTTTCACAGGTATTCCAAATATTTTAATAATTCACTACGTTAAGCCTTTCGGAACAATTTTCGTCAATGCCTTGAAAATGGTGGCCATGCCGCTGATCCTGGCAAGCCTGATAGTTGGAGTCTCTAACCTTGGAGACATTTCCAAGCTTTCGAGAATGGGTGGGAAAACTATTGGCATTTATATGGCAACAACCATCTTAGCTACTACAATTGGTCTTTTGATTGTGAATACCATAAAACCCGGCAAAATCATCACTGAGGAAACGAGGACAGAACTTATGGGAATGTTTGAGGAAGATGTCTCGCAAAAAACAGATGTGGCGAATAAAATAAAAGACGAAGGGCCACTTCAACCATTGGTGAACATAATTCCAGACAATCTATTTAATGCGGCGGGAAAGAACTCCAATATGTTACAAATTGTATTCTTCGCCATCATTTTCGGGATTGCGATTCTGCAAATCAAATCTGAAAAGAAAAACATTGTCGTTGGCTTTTTTGAAGGTTTAAATGATGTGATCATCCAGATTATTCACTATATCATGATGATTGCGCCCTATGGAGTTTTTGCACTTATTTCAACCTTGATTGTTGAAATAGCGGGAAATGATCCATCAAAAGCTCTTGAAATATTGAATGCCTTACTGCTCTATGCTGTTACGGTGGTGATTGGTTTATCAATTATGATCCTGATTGTTTACCCTACTATATTAAAGCTTTTTACAAAGGTTAAATACAAAGACTTTTTTAAAGGTATCAGAGATGCTCAATTGCTTGGTTTTAGTACGAGCAGTAGCTCTGCAACACTTCCTGTGACCATGGAAAGCGTTGAAAAGAACCTTAATGTCTCTGAGGAGGTCAGCAGTTTCGTGTTGCCTTTAGGGGCAACGATTAATATGGATGGAACCAGCCTATACCAAAGTGTTGCTGCAGTATTTATTGCTCATGCTATGGGCCTGGAACTTACTTTAACGAGCCAATTGGCCATTGTGCTGACCGCTGTGCTGGCATCAATTGGATCGGCAGGTGTACCGGGTGCAGGCATGGTAATGCTCGTAATTGTACTGGAAGCTGCTGGAATTCCCGCCGCCGGACTCGCACTGATCGTAGCGCCGGATCGTCCCTTGGATATGCTGAGAACTATTGTTAATATAACCGGCGATGCAACAGTGGCGCTGACTGTTGCGAGTACCGAAGGTGAACAAGTTGGGATAAAAAGAGTTAATATAGAAAGTGAAGATCAGTCCAATGGAAAATAAATCTGTGAACATATACCTGGAAGCCAACCCAAATCCTAATTCCTTAAAATTTGTTGTTGATTATATGCTTGTTCAACCAGGACAAAATTTTGATTTTCCAGATTTGGAAAGCGCAAAAAACGCCCCTTTAGCCGTTGAACTTTTTCAATACGATTATGTTCGAAGAGTTTTTTACATGAGCAATTTCATCACGGTTACGAAAAGTGAGGAAAAGCAATGGATGGATATTCAGGATGAATTGAAGGCGCATATTAAAAAGTTTCTTGAAACCGGGAAACCTATATTGGAAGAATCACATATTAATTCAATAGCTGAAGAAACTGAAATGGATTTAAAAATTAAGGTCATTTTAGATGAATATATAAAACCGGCTGTAGAACAGGACGGAGGAGCAATTGAATATAAATCATTTGAAGGTGGTGTTGTGAAAGTTTTTTTACAAGGGGCCTGTAGTGGCTGTCCTTCTGCAACAGTTACCCTTAAATCCGGAATCGAAAACCTTTTAAAATCCATGATCCCAGAAATAAAAGCTGTAGAAGCCGAGGAGGTTTAATATATTTTAAAGCATCAACGCCTACTACAATGGGTATTTGAATGATCTAAAAAGCTATGGGATAAAAATGAAATTTGAGGTGATTTCAGTTTAATCCTAGCTCAACTCCATTCTCCACAGCGGCATAGTCATACATCTTGGTCCGCCGAGTCCCCGGGACAATTCAGAGGAGCTGGTTTCTATCACTTCGACGCCAGCTGCTCTCAATGCCCGATTGGTATATTTATTTCTATTGTAGGAAATGACTCTTCTCGGGCTTATCGCAAAAACATTTGCCCCATCGTACCATTGCTCCCTGGAAGCAAAATCAGGATTTCCATCACCGGTTTCAACAATTTCCATGTAAGGGATCTCTTTTTGCAGTACAGAAATGATGGATTCATTGACACACTCCTTATTTAATATCGGTTCGCCATGCTCATCTTCACCCTCCTTTCTATAGACACATGTTTGCAGAATAGAACTCATAGCGTCGGGATAGGTGACAATAAGATTTTCATCGATGATGGTGAAAACAGTATCTAAATGCATGAAATTGCGCTTGGCAGGAAGATCAACCTGGTAAATACGCTCTACAGTAGATTTATTTAAAATCTGACCAGCGACCAATTCAATTGCTTTTTCGTCGGTTCGCTCAGAGCAGCCAATTGCCAGGGCCTTATCAGATAAAACAATGATATCGCCACCCTCGATTGTGGGAATATCATCTCCGGTTACATTTGCAGGATATACAGGATTGAAAATTTCCTTAAAATCCGGGTGATTTTCGAATATGGTTTTTAACAGGCTTGACTCGCCCTGTCGCCCGGAAAATTTCATATGGCTGCAAATTACACCATCCTGGACAACCGCCGCCGGATCTCTCATAAAGTAAAGGTTCGGACTTGGATTGATGATGTAGCCTTCATCTTCCAGCTTATTGATAGATGTCCCCTTAATCTTTTTTTTGAGTTCTTTCACTTTTATTCCCGCAATCAACATCGAAGTACACTCCGCAGTAGAATATCTCGCGAGAATATCGTCCACCAAAAATGCGGAGTCAGATTTTTTTAAAGTCGTTTCAAACAGATCAATTTTAAGTTGTTGATCAAACAACACTTCTGTCAACAGATCACGAAGTCTGTAAACCTGCGCTCCAACAGAATTTTTAATCAGGTTGGTAAATTCATCGTGCTCTTTTTGCATGCCTTCCAGGTAGGGCACATCCTCAAAAAGGAGTTCACTTGTATTGGAAGGAGTCAACCGCTCGATTTCTCTTCCGGGTCTTTGGGTTATGACTGCTTTAAGTTTACCGAATTCAGAATTTAATTGTAAGTTCATGCGATCACCTGTTCAACTATTCGTATAATTTCTTTTAAATATTTATCGTCAATCTCAGAAAAATCATCCAATTGATCACTATCAATGTCGAGAATTAAATGAACTTCATCATTCTTTAATACAGGTACCACAATCTCGGATTTAGATTGCGAACTACAAGCAATATGACCCGGGAACTGCTCAACATCAGCTACGACAATTGCCTTTTTTTCCAGCCAGGCTAATCCGCAAACGCCCCTTCCTTTTTGAATTCTTGTGCAGGCGACGGATCCTTGAAATGGCCCCAGGACAAGTTCCTTCCCTTTCACAAAATAAAAACCAATCCATAAAAAACCGAACGCCTCTTTTAATACCGCTGTGATATTGGCGAGGTTGGCAATGAGATCCGTTTCGCCAACAACCAATGCGTTGATTTGCGGAATAATTTCTTTGTAGGTTTCTTCTCTTGATATCCCCCTTGATAATTTCAGATCCTCTGCCAAACTATTTTCTTTTAAAATTATTCACGATGTGATGCACTACAAAAAGGACAATTTCGACAAAAATCTATATACCATCAAATCATTTATTATTTATGCCACGAAAGCTCGATTAAATTGTGATTGTTATTTTCTGACCAAAACTAAAAATGAAATTCATACGCATAAGCTGATTTTTCGTACATTGGGATTCATACAATAAAAGCAAATAGTAATTTTTTATTCATGCCTCTAAGCTGGAACCAGACATAAAATAGAAGGTGTAATTGACAATGAACAATTTATACAAAAATAAATACCGTATTTCATCAGTCCGGTTACAAAATTGGGATTATGGATGGAATGCGGCCTATTTCGTAACCATCTGTACACAAAACAGGATGTTTTATTTTGGGGATATTATGATAGAGACACAAAATTTTGTGTCTCCACAATCACAGCAAAATATTGTGTCCCCACAATCACAACAAAAAATGCAATTATCAAAAATCGGAATCATCGCCAACGATTGTTGGCAGGAAATCCCCAAACATTTTCCATTTGTGAAATTGGGTGCATTTGTTGTGATGCCCAATCATGTGCATGGCATTGTGATTATTGACAAACCGGATGATGGTTGTGGAGACGCAAAATTTTGCGTCTCTATACCGGAAAACAAAAACAAATTTGGACCGCAATCGCAAAACCTGGCATCCATTATTCGCGGATTTAAAATTGGTGTGACCAAACAGGCCCGTCAAATCAATCCTGATTTTGCCTGGCAATCCAGATTTCATGAACACATCATTCGAAATGACAAATCATTTAATAATATTTCAGAATACATTGTAAATAATCCATTGAATTGGAAGGAGGATAATTTTTTTAAAACATGACATTCCTACAATCTGTTGTGCTTTCAATGAGTATCCATGATAGAGAATATTTTTATTGACAACCAAACGGCCGAAAGCCATGCTATTTGGCTGGTCAGGCGTCAGAAAGTCATAACTTTTGGTTGTTTGGATATGCTAAAACACAGGTAATTGACAGAGAAAATTTTGTTGACTTTATTATGGAATAATATTCACTTCTTTTTAAAATAAGTCAGAACATCTCCCATAATATCCTCTTTACCATCAAACTCAGCGTCTTTCAACTGTGGGGCTGAGATGCCTTCGCCAAAACTGGTTGACGCCCGGAATACTCTTGCTTCATCCCACAATCCAGCCTTGATAAAATTATTTATTGTTGTTACTCCGCCTTCCACGATCAGTGATTGAATATTTCTTTTTTGAAGATCAGCCAATAAGTCTGTAAGAAAATGTGCTTCGGATAATTTCTTAAAAACAATGTTTTTTCGATCTCTTGATTCTTTGAGGTTGTAGCAAATTGTGGATATTTTTTGATCGAATAATTTAAGGTTATCATCTAAGTCAAGGTTATGATCGATGACAATTCTCATTGGATTGTTCCCCTCCCAATCCCGTACATTCAATGTCGGATTATCATACAGGGCAGTGTTTTTCCCAACCAGAATGGCATCCTCTTCAGCTCGCCACCTATGCACAATCTTCCTGGAATATTCATTAGAAATCCATTTAGAATCGTAATTACGCCTCGCAATGAAGCCATCAGAGGTTTCTGCCCATTTTAAAATCACATAAGGTATTTTCTTAATAAAAGAGGTAAAGAACCGCTTATTTAAATTATTGCCCTCTTCTTCCAAAATTCCTGTTTCTACCTCGATACCAGCATTCTGCAAAATTTCAATACCCTTGCCGGCCACCCTCGGATTGGGATCAATATTGGCGAGTACAACTTTTTTCACTTTGTGTGTAGCCAGAAGATTTGCACAAGGTGGTGTTATTCCAAAATGGGCACATGGCTCCAGGGTCACATAAACAGTACTTTTGGATAGTTTCATTTTATCCACCACGGAATTGATTGCATTCACTTCGGCATGTGGACCTCCATATTGCTGGTGAAATCCCTCTCCAATAATTTTATTTTCATAAACAATCACGCAACCCACCATCGGGTTTGGACTGACAAATCCAAATCCAAGCCTGGCTAATTCCATGGCTCTGTGCATATATTCTATTGAGGTGTTCAAAGTTCAATTTTGAACAAATGTAATTCGATTTGATCAATCTTAAAATTTTCGATGGTTTGGTTTTTCACTATTTTTACATGCTTTTTTGGCTAAAGGCGACCATTAATAAATTTTCTATGAGTTTGAAATCAATAAAATCTTCCAAAACACTTTACAATGAAGTAGTCAATAAGTTGACTCTGATCTATAATGTGGATGAAAGCCGGCAGCTGGCCAGAATGATGCTTGAAGAATTATTTTTGATTTCGTTTGAGAAAATCATGATTGATGAAGAAATCGTATATAGTATTTCCGATGAAAATTCACTTGGAGAAAAAATCGAACAACTCGTGCATTATCAACCAATTCAATACGTGTTGGGGAAGGCCCATTTTTATGGCCGGGAATTTATAGTAAATTCTAATGTGCTCATTCCCAGGCAGGAAACCGAAGAACTGATCAATGAAATAATAATTGATAATAAAAAGTCCGGTATGAAAATTTTGGATATTGGATCAGGTAGCGGATGTATTGGAATTACCCTGGCATTGGAACTAAAAGAGGCGCATATATCTTCTTTGGAAATAGATAAAAGCGCTTTAGAGGTGACACGTGAAAATGCTAATAAACACAATGTCAAATTAGAATATATTTTGGAGGATATCCTGATTCTGAAAACATTACCCGAAAAATATGACTTAATCGTCAGCAATCCGCCCTATGTAACTGAAAAAGAAAAAGAACAAATGTCAAACAATGTCCTGGATCATGAACCTCATAAGGCATTATTTGTCCCGGATGAGGATCCGCTATTGTTTTATAAAAGTATCGTCTCCCGGGCGAAAAAGCACCTACTCCCCGGAGGAAAATTATATTTTGAAATAAATGAGCAATATGGTTCGGATATAATAAAATTATGTGATGATGAAGGGGGCTCTTCAACCAAATTGGTTCAGGATATAAATGGTAAGGACCGGATCGTAAAGGTGATGTTTGATTGAGGTTTGAAAGAACCCCGGTTATGGTTGCGACTAAATAAAGCCTGTCCGTAATGTCAGCAAAATTCAAAATAATGAATGTTTTTTTATATAAACCCACCCTTGCCTTCGCGTAGCCGCTTCGGCCAAGCAAGGCCTACGCCCCTCAAAAGAGGGGCATATAGGTATTCACTTTTTTGGATTTATGAACCAGCATAGTTAATGGATGGACTCTAAAGAGCAGATTTTTCTTTTTCTCAGCTAGTGGTGCAATCCTAATGTTAATTAAATGTTAACATTATTGAGAAATTTATTTCATATCATACGAATTATATAGGGTGATTTATATTCAATAAAAATATAATATCAAAACTTCCACAGAGCTCTGTTAACAATTGATTAATAAAGAAAGCGATTAGTTAATTTTTTAATAACAGCGATTTTATTTTATAATGATTATTTACCCATTGTTTTGCAGATGTTAATTACCATTTGACTATATGTTAACTGCAAAGAGGCGTCATATACCACCTTTATTTTTTTTAGTATCCATTTTCTATCTTCACTTAAATGATACTTTCGCTCAGGAAATAAACTCCTCAGATTCCATTCCAAAATTTGTCTCGAATGCTTCTCCTGTTTCAGAGGATGAAAGGTCACAAGCCGGTGAAGAAATCATTAAAAAGAAGAAAAAGAAAAGTTCTGTCAAAAATGATCTTACAAAAAGAGAAATCACCATTGATAATGGTAAGACCTCTTTCCGTTTTAAATACGGGGCAAGAGTTCAGACCAGGTTTGATGTATTAAAACCACAGGAATCCGGTGCCAAAGCAGAAAATAATTTGTATTTCAGGAGGGTGAGAATAAAGTCAGATGGACATCTTTTTACACCAAAACTTGGCTATAAATTAGAAATTGATGTTATCGGAGGCCAGGTTTTGGACGCTGTAATAAAATGGAATTTCTATCAAAATTTTGTGTTGTGGGCCGGGCAAACAAAACTCAGAGGCAACAGGGAAAGGGTAATTTCCTCTCAAAATCTGCAGTTTGTCGATCGCTCATTGCTCAATTCAAAATTTACGCTCGACAGGGATATTGGATTTTGGTTGATGCATCACTTCAAGGCAGGTAATGGTGTCATAAGAGAGGCCATATCCGTTTCCAAAGGAGAAGGCAGGAGTATTTTTGAAGAAAATCCGATTCCGATATCCGGAGGGCTTGATTATACCGCCAGACTGGAATATTTGCCATTTGGTAATTTTACCAATAAAGGAGATTACAAGGGATCTGACCTCGAAAGAGAACCTAAGCCTAAATTGTCTATTGGTCTTACGCTTGATTACAATGAACATGCAGTAAAGACCAGGGGTCAGAAAGGAGATGTAATTGATATTGATGCAAACTTGAGATCCTGGATTGGAGATGCCATGTTTAAGTACCGGGGATTTTCTGTAATGACAGAATTTGTAGATCGAAAAGTTTACAATTTTTCCGATCAGACAGAAAGTCAATACATCGATTATGTGAGTAATTTCTATACAGGAACTGCCTTCAATGCGCAAACCGGTTATGTATTTAAAAGGAATTATGAAGTTGCCGCAAGGTATTCAGAGGTAAGACCACAGGAAAAATCGATCTATACAGATATAACAGAATATACTTTTGCATTGTCAAAATATATAGTGGGACACAGTATTAAAGTTCAGACAGATTTTAGTATCCGGCAGGAAGAAAACAAGCCGGTAACCCATATTTACAGATTACAATTCGAAATGTCATTTTAACCTATTTAATTTATTATAATGGAAAATATTAATGGAGGAAAAGAACAAATCATGAACATCGCTAACCGGGTTTTATTGTTAGTGATGGTCTTGTTCATATTTCTTGTGTCTCTCAACCTGATGAGTGGAGGTTTTAAGCTGCTGGGAAAAGATATTGCAGAGCAAATAATAACCATTACTTCCAATCCATTTGTAGGATTATTTGTGGGTTTGCTTGCAACTGCGATTGTACAGAGTAGTTCGACAACCACTTCTATGATAGTAGCAATTGTAGCTTCCGGAGCTTTGACACTTCAAAATGCCATACCAATGATCATGGGCGCAAATATTGGCACCAGTGTTACAAGTACAATTGTTGCCCTGGGACATATCCCAAAAAAGACTGAATTTCAAAAGGCAATCAGCAGTGCGACTGTACACGATTTTTTTAACTTAATTGTCGTAGCAATCCTATTTCCTATAGAATACTTCACCGGGGCATTATCTTCCACGGGGGCATGGATAGCTCATATATTTTACTCAGAAAGCATCGAAAACACAAAAATGTTCAGTTTGCTTGGAGTAACAGTGAAGCCCGCAGCAAAAACAATCATTAATGTTTTAGGATCAAATGCTGCCATTGTAATACCCTTCTCCATTGGAGCTTTATTTATATCCTTGAGGGCATTTTCTGTAATGCTCAGAAAAATTTTAATAGGAAAATCGCAGGAAAATCTGGAAAAATATGTTTTCGGGAATCCTATAAAATCTCTGGTTTGGGGTGCCGGTATTACCGCTGCGGTTCAGTCGAGCTCAGTTACAACTTCGCTGGTTGTTCCTCTTGTTGCAACCGATAAAGTTAGTTTAAGAAGAGCTTTCCCATTTCTGATGGGTGCCAATATTGGCACTACAGTTACGGCTCTTATTGCGGCAATTTCGCAGACGGAAGCTGCACTTGCAGTTGCTATTTGTCACCTACTTTTCAATCTATTTGGGGTATTTATCCTGTTCCCTGTAAAATCCATCAGGAATATTCCGATTTGGTTGTCAGAAACCTTAGGACTGTACGCCGGTAAAAGAAGACTTATTGGAGTAGCCTATATTATAATTACATTCTTTTTAATCCCTTTTGCCTTAATTTATTCAACATCTGATTTTTCAACCGTGAAGGAGACGGAAGGCAGCAAAGTGATTGAAAGTCAGATCAAACCGGTTTCAGCTATTTCTGAAAGCTTTAAAACCAATTGATTTTGCATTGAAAAGTTTATTTTGATCATATCTTCGTCAATGGCAAGAGCGAGGGGATAGAATTAGTTTGCTTCTATTTCTCTTCCGAATTTTGCCTGAACGTGCCGGTCATTATTTCCTCCTAAATCATTTATTGATATGATTTGCTCCGGTGAAGCTTGTTCAATATCACGGAGGATAAGCCAATTAACAGTTTCGGTATATGGAGGAGTAGTTAATGAGCCTTTGTAATAATAATATTTTCTATCGGGATTGATCTCGCCGGTCAGATCCTCAATATAAACCGGGTTGTCCGCAAGCGAAGTGGTATCATTTTCATGGTCTGGAATTTTATCTATAAATCATTTTTCCCTGCAGGGCTATCATGAGGCTTTGGAGAAGAACAGCCTATTACTACCACTACAAGTAATGTAATTGGGGAATATAAAAAGTATGGTATATCGTTCACAAAATAAAAAGGCTGATGATTCTACATCATCAGCCCAAAATTCAGACTTTTATTTTATAGGTTTTATCGGAAACGGTTTCATAATCGCTGCCGCTACTTTGGGCGTATTACTTTCGGCCTTTTTTGGATTTTCCGCAAGCGTTTTTTGACCAACACTTTGCCAGATCATTTTTTTAGTGGCCTTATCAAAAACATCGACAACTAAGGTGCCTTCCAGATAGTCATTTTCACTGTAGTGCGTAGTGGAAGTTCCCATTCCCATTCCTCCATAGCCCATTCCATAGCCTCCATACCAGCCCATTCCACCGTATCCATATCCTCCGGTTCCGTAATGATTGGTGTATGCTGTGGTGCTCGTTTTTTTATCAACGACAATAAAAAGTGAAACTACGATATCTCCACCGTCCTTTACATATTTCAATCCCCTTTTAGCAAACTCATCACCGAAAGCTGCTTCGATTCTTTCTTTCTGGAAACGATTAAGGATCTTGTCACTTTCTTCTGTCCATCCATAATATTCAAAGGTTTTATACTTTGTAAAATCAGCCTCTTTGTCATAATCGGAGGTGACTTTAATACTTGAGCAGGAACCAAGGAAAAAAATACTTAGTAACCAGATACTATTCAGATATTTCATAATTAATGTAATTGGTAATTAATATAATGTTTAAAATGTATTTTAAAATTAACTCAAAAATTCATCTCTTGTTTATTTTTTTTAAATAATTGGACCTAAGCTCATTTATTTAAACGTAATCAGGCTATTTCCATTGGATTTAACCACGCCTTTTTCTACCAATAAATTTCATCGGTTACGTGACTGGTTGTTTGACTACTTTTACATTATGTTTAAACAACCCACTAAATTTATCCCAAAAATCTCCGCCTAATACAAAAAAGGAGGATAAAAATATGATATCTCCCAAAATATAACTCCAGAGTGGAAGCTCGGTGAGGAAAGAAAAATAGTGACTTAAATAGGGTTGCAACCAACCTACGAGTAAAGAAAAACTAAACATAATCAAACCAATACGATACCGTACCAAACTAACTGAGTCAGGAGGTGCGAATTGTTTTAAATACGTTAAAACTTTTCCTTTCAAAAATTCATATCCTTGTTTGCCCAATACAGCCACAGCTATAAGCATAAAAACTTCTGGGATACCAAATGCGAGCAATCCGGCTAAAGTGGTTTTTATTCCAACAGACCAATCAGTAGCTGTGACAATAGGAATGAGCAAAGGACTCATAAACCCAACAACTAAAATGATGCCCCCAAGAATTAATCGAGTTTTGGAAATTTCAGGCTGGTTCATCATATAGTTTATTTATTAACATCATTGCCTTCTGTATTTGTTTCGTATTTCCTCCTAACCAATTTCAAAATATACCCAATTGGTATTATGGACATAAATGAGATCGTCCAGATCCCAGGGCCAAAGGCGGCAAAAGGCAGGGTAAACAAGGAAGCCATGGGCTCTGGTAAAAGACTGTAGAATATACTCATTTCCTCATTATCGTTTATCTGATCTGAGGTTAATTTATTAACCCGGGCGTAGCGCCAGTTAAATGCTCCAATAAAACCTGCAAGCGCCAAAAATAAACTTTCCATTTGCAATGCAAGTTTCATTCCATCAAACTCCATATCGAAACGAACAAAGTAAAGATATAGCATAAGACAAATCATTTGAACAACCGACAATGAAGCATGCATCGGAGAGCTCCTGACCAAATTACCCAGTTGTCTGTTGAACTGAACCCAATACATAATGATTAGAATCAAGCCGACAACAATTACAAGTATTTGGTTTAAGTTCTCACTGTAAATTTGGCCAAGTGTATGATATTTCAACTCAGGGTCGTCCGGTCGGGGAAGAATAAGAAATACTTGAAAAATTAACAATGCATAAAGCACATTGACGACTACTCTGATGCTATTCAATAACCCTATTCCTCGTTCAATCTCCGCTTTGGTGGGGTCGGTTTTTTTTATAATTGGCATTTTAATCCAGGTTTTTAAAGTTAATCATCATTGAAGATAGATTTAATTTTCTTTTTTTCTTTACTCAATGCCTTTTTAAAGTCACACTATTTTTTCCCTACAGGAATGGTATAGGAAACATTAAACCGGTGCGAATTTTTCACTGCAGGCCCCGTCCAATTTTTATACACCATACTTGTCCTATATTCATAATACAGATTGAAAGAAGACTTGTCGAATACCAGCACCTTCCCTACTCTTGCTCCAATGGGTATATAAACATGACCACTGTCCCAATCATATTGTATCACAATATCTGCTGTTTATATTCCTTTGATTTTTGTTGAGGAATATCCGGTGATGTTAATTGAATACACAGTTTTATTATTCACTTGTTCTTCAATACGATATAAATACAGTTGCTTAATTATCATTAAAAAGTTAGCGAAAGTTGCTTTTTAAGAGCCTAAAATGAAACGTCCCACTGCAAACGAACCCTCGAGCCTGAATGTAATTGATCGGTGTCTAGTGAATAGTAAAAATAGGAATACTCAGCAGTCAATTTATTGGCATGTCCCTTTATAAACCAATTCATACCTGTTGAAAATTCTTGTTGAAAATCAGATTCCCTGTTAACGTCGGGATCATAAAAAGCATGTCGGGCATAGAGCTCAATTTTGTCTGAGAATTTATTCCATTTATAATGAGGAAAATAGCCTATCTGGAATAAGTTGCCTGCTAATGTTGTGATTTTGGAATTTACTTTGTCGTTAATTTCTTTCCAATGGAATTCTTGCTGCCAAGAAAACCCCTTGTATTTCCCGGCAGTTTCCTCCATTAATTGGTTTACTCTGTACTGACCGGCAACACCTTCTTCAAAGCCCTCCAATTGACCACCCCCAGCCGTAGAAAATCTGGTGTATTGACTTTGGTTTGTGACTCCTGCCACCGCCAAAATAGCAGTGAATTTTTTATAATATTTTAAATCAGAACCAGAGAACTCAAGCGGCCTGCCAGTAAAGTTCCATTGCCAGCGTGCCATCAACATTGGGTTTTTATCGTCATTATCACGTGCTCCTCTTCCGGTACCCATAAAGACAGAGGCCCAATAGTTGAAGTCCGCCAGACCATTGCCATCTAATCTGCCAAATACAGAAATACCTTCTTGCCTATCTAAAGTAAATGGTCTGGTAATTATAGACCGTTCCATAGTTTGCTGCTTCCCTGACGAAATAATTCGCTCTCTGTTATACTGCGCTTTCCATTGACCTACCTTTAATTTTAGGTAGGGTAAATTTTCGACCATCAGTCGGAAATCCAGGAGGTTTGAACCAAAAAAATCGTATTCAAGGTAGTATTTTAACCAGGGAGTGAAGGCATGACCACCAACTTTCATTCGTGCCCTGTTCACTTTCAGGTATAGCTGTTCATTTTGAAAATCTGTTAAGTTGATCGGGTCACTATCTCTTGGATAAGCAATGCGAAATTGTCCGCGAAATTGAATTTGCATAAGATAGTTGCCATCAATGCTGGTAAATTCAAAACCTTTTGCCCCATGACTTATAAGTGGTTTTTTGATTGACGATTTTGTTGAGTCCTCCTCCTGAGCATAAACCTGAGTTATTGAAAAAATAAAATTTAGTAAGATTACCAATACGGAAATTTTTATTGAAAAAGTCATTGCTCAAGTTGATTAATATTTTATTGATCCATTAATATTTAGCTTTTTCATTTTAGACCTCAAAGTACTTGATGGCATGCCCAGCTTATTTGCGGTGCCCTCATCTCCATTAATTTTCCAAGTGCAATCTTCAAGGACTTTTATGAAATGGCTTTTTTGAGAAGCCGACGAGGTGATGGTAGAATTTGCTGTAGGATCATTTTTTATATGTTGGGAAATCGATGATTTCAATTGATTATCATTCAAATTAATTCCACCGACAACAAATGTAAACCCACGAAAAAAAATAAATAAGTAGTTAGACGACATATATTCAAAAACTGGGTTTACAAATATTAATAAACTTGACCCGTTGCGTGAATTAACTAACGTCATTGCGAATGCAAAGCATGCGGCAATCTTTTAGAGATTACAACGTGATGCTCGTAATGACGTATTTTATTGATATTCTGTAATTTATAATTAATTCACAAAACGGGATTAAATTTAAGATCTTCCTAAAAAAAGGCATTAGCTAAAATACTGGTTTAGCCAATGCCTTTCAATAGTAGCGCATTTAAATGAGGGTTTAGTGTTTCAAACTCTCTGCGTTTTCTTTATTTAATTCTATTTTGTCTCAATAAAAGGTATCTCCATTGCCAATGATGCATTGACCATTGCTTCAATTTTGTTTTCTGCCTGAAAATACATAGCTGCTTTCCCGATGGGCATTATTTTTTTGAATTTTTTGTAATACTTTTTCTTCAGTTTGAGTGCATCTTGCTGAAAAGACAGCGCTCCAGTCCATAATTCATCCGCTTTTTCATCTGTCATTTTATCATAGTTGGCAGCGAAATCTTTGATTAGCGAAATACGATCGTTCTGAACTTTTGACAATTCAAAATTGTACTCGTTGTATAGCTCCCAGAATGATCCGCTTTCTGCATCGCTCAATTCCATAATCTCGGCAATTGCAGCTTTCTTTTCTGTTTTCAATACATCTCTGACTATTTCAATATAGTCGTCCTCAGATTGTGCGAACAACTGCACTGATGAAAAAATGATTGCAAGTGATACTAATACTGTCTTCTTCATAATTTACTTTTTGTTTTAGAATTAATAGTTAGATTAAAATATTATTGTTTTTACAAGTGTGTGAAAATAAATCTCTCATTGCGAATCTGAATTATAGGAAGAAATTGTTTTGCAGTTATCTGCTACACGCATGCTTCTCTATTTACAAATTGATGCAAATATATTTATTAATTGATAATATGTTTTATTTAATAGTTTAATATAGTTTTCTACTTGCCGCCCCACCTATATTGGTAACTGACAACGAAGGCATCAAAATCACCTCCTTTTTCAGAGCAGGCACCCCAAAGTTAATTAAAATTCGAAACCTTAAATCACGCATAGCAGACCTGGCAGTAGATGTATCAATATCTGCTACTTTTTCTACCAATTGCCACTCATTACTTCTACACCTTTCTTTACATCACTACTCCATTTTCTGGCTGCAATGGATCCGGGATATTTTCAAGTTTCAATTCTTGTTTGATGTTTATTTCAATTGTTCTGGAAAGCGCTCTCATTGGAGTATCTGAAGGCATGTTCTCAAAAGGATCTTGCATATAAACCGCAATCCTGTCAATCACCAGGAAAGAAAATGCCAGGGAAATTGTAGTGGGAATCAAAATATAGCCGATCAAATCGACCAAGGCAAAAGGTAAAAATAAAATCCAAAGATAGATCAATATATCTACCAGTAAACTATAACTAGAAGGGAAAACAGTGTTTTTTATACGTTCACATCCACCCATAGAATCAGTTAGTTTGGTCAAAGTACGATCGAGCTGGACAAACTGATAGCTATCAATCAACTTATTCTCGTACATATTTTTTATATTTTCTGCCTGCCGATACAATAATGCGTTGGGGACATTGAATTTCTCTTTCAATTTTCCTGCCTCACTTTCGTCAATTAATCCGTTCAGATCCTGGGTAGGATCCTGATTTCTAAGGTGCCTTGCAAGGGAATAATTCCATGCTACATGTCTTAAACTCAATTTGCGAATCAATTGGAATTCGGATGAATTTCTATCTTCATATTGTACAAATGTCATCAGTTGCCTTACCCATGTTCTTGAATCATTGACAATGGCACCCCAAATGATTCGTGCCTCCCACCATCGGTCATAGGCGGAATTTGTCCTAAAGCCCAGCAACAATGCGATCACCGTTCCCGGAATAGTAATCAGGCTGATTGGAACATGAATGTATTCCAAAGTCAAGTAATGATCTGAGATTGAGATGGCTGTCATAAATATTATTATACATATCATGGGCGTTCTCAAGTCTTTTGCTATCCGCTTCCAGGGTATTTGAAGATTTACAATCATTTGTTTTGTAATAGTTTAAGATTCATCTAATATTTGATCGGGATGAATCATGCACTAAATCTAAATAATTAAAGTTTGTCCACAAAGTCGGGTACTATTTGAAGTGAAGAGCAAATAATAGTACTCAAATATCTGAAGAGTAAAATTCGCTAAAATATTTTTCAGCGGTGATTGCTATATCTATTCTACATAAAAAGCCTTTTGATCAATTATTATTTTTACCATTACCCAATAATCATCACACCTGGTTTTTAGTATCTAAGTTATAATATTCCTTCCTCGCCAGCAGGAGTATATTTTTTGGCAAAAATTTAGTAATTGAATGATACTTATAAATGGTAAAAGATTGAATAGAGATTAAAGAGATTGAGAAGATTGAATTATTACTCTTCATCAATCTTTTTCTCAACCTTATTTGGTTTTGGCTTGTCCAGATTAGCTATTGTCGTTGAGTAAATTATTAGCATTTCAAAAAATACATTCTTATATCAATACAATTTTAAATTAGCATGCGGATTTCGTATCTTTTGCAGATTATTATTTTTTTAAAACGCCACTCAAATTTCATGAAAAAAATTACGGTAATCGGAAGTAGCAATACAGACATGGTAATTAAATCTTCAAAATTGCCCGCTCCGGGAGAAACCATTTTGGGTGGAGAATTTTTAATGAACCCGGGAGGAAAAGGAGCGAATCAGGCCGTAGCAGCAGCCAGGCTTGGAGGAAACGTCACTTTTATCACAAAAACAGGGAATGACATCTTCGGGAAACAGGCTATTAAATTGTTTGAAAAAGAAGGCATTAATTCTGAATTTATAGCTACCGATCAGGATCATCCTTCAGGGGTGGCGCTGATTATGGTTGATGACCATGGAGAAAATTGTATTTCAGTTGCGCTGGGTTCAAATGGAACCTTGAATTCAAGGGATATCGATAACGTCAAAGACCAAATTAAATCCTCATCAATGGTGCTAATGCAATTGGAAATACCCCTTTCTACTGTAGAATATGTAGCCGAAATTGCAAACGCTGAGGGTGTTAAAGTGGTTCTGAATCCTGCCCCGGCTCAGGAGCTTTCTGCCGAATTGCTAAAAACCATATACATGCTGACCCCCAATGAAACCGAAGCAGAATTATTATCAGGTGTTGAGGTACATGATGAATCCTCAGCCAGCAAGGCCGCCGGTATAATAAAATCAAAAGGTGTAAAAAATGTGATCATCACCATGGGATCTTCCGGTGCTTTTGTTTCAACAACTAGTGAAGAATTCATGGTATCAGCCCCCATTGTACAAGCTGTTGATACGACCGCCGCAGGCGATACTTTTAGCGGGGCATTGGTCGTTGCGCTGGCTGAGAATAAATCAATGGCAGATGCAGTTAATTTCGCAAATAAGGCAGCGTCTATTTCCGTGACTAAATTAGGGGCTCAATCCTCTGTTCCATATAGAAAAGACATTTTATAAATTACTCATACTATGAAAAAACTATTTTTAATCATCTCACTAATTTGCATTTTTTCCCAGGTTATACAGGCTCAGAATTATACTAAAATCACTGAGATTCAGCGGTTGAAAATGCTTGAAAAACCCACAAAGGGCGCCAGCATGGTTTTCGATACAGATACTTACAACGAGATCGATGATCAGTTTGCGCTGGTTTATGCAATACTTTCTAAAGAAAGTTTCAAGCTAGAAGCAGTATATGCAGCACCTTTTTCTAACAACCGTGCAGAAAATCCAAAACTTGGGATGGAGTTGAGTTATGAGGAAATCCTGAGGATACTGGACAAAATGAATGTTAATAATGAAGGATTTGCGCACAAAGGCTCTACCAAGTATCTGACGAAAGATTTGAAACCCGAATCAAGCCAGGCGACAGATGATATGATTAAAAGAGCGCTAAGGCATTCTCCTGAAAATCCGCTATATGTGGTAGCCGTGGGAGCTATCACCAATGTTGCTAATGCTATTTTGTTAAATCCACAAATTACCAAAAATATCGTAGTTGTTTGGTTGGGTGGTAATGCACATTTCTGGCCGGATACAAGGGAGTTTAATTTGTCTCAGGATAAGGATGCCGCGAATGTAATCCTGGATAGCGGCGTCCCATTTGTTCAATATCCGTGTGTGGGCGTAGTCAGTCAGTTTACCACCACAGTTCCTGAAATGGAACATTATCTGAAGGGTCATAATGAGATTTCAGACTATCTTTTAAAAATTTTCAAGGATTACCATAAAGATCATTTTGCATGGTCAAAAGTGCTTTGGGATATGACTGCCATTACCTATTTGATCGATCGCAACTGGACTCCCTCCCAATTGGTACATGCACCAAGAGTAACTGAATTTGATACCTATAGTTTTGATAATAACCGCCACCTGATCCGGATGGTGTATCATATTCGCAGGGACCTGATTTTTAAAGATTTCTTTACTAAACTCCAGTCTTTTTAAACCCAAACAATAGAAATGAAGATTCTACTGTTCTTTCAGTGAAAGCAGTGTATAGTCCTGAGCTCAGATTCGAAAGTTGATTTGGTAGTATTATGAATAGAGTAAAAATAGATAACAAATCATGGTCTCCAATTTTCAGAAAACTTTGGTCTTCTGACTTCGTCCCTTTTCAAGAATTTTAATTAAATATCACGAATATGTATATACCACAAAGTTATGCACTTGCAGTCTCCCTTTGTTTCATCACAATGCTTTGCTGGGGCAGCTGGGCAAATACCCAAAAACTTGCTACCAAAGAATGGCCTTTCCAACTATTTTACTGGGATTATGCTATAGGAATTGTGTTGATGTCTCTGCTCTTTGGGCTTACTCTGGGAAGCTATGGTGAGGAGGGAAGGTCTTTTTTTGCGGATCTTTCTCAGGCAAATACCGAGGCTTATGTCTCCGCCCTTATCGGAGGGATTATATTTAATTTCGCCAATATATTAATTGTAGCCGCCATAAACATCGCAGGCATGGCAGTCGCATTTCCTATCGGAATCGGATTGGCTTTAGTGATTGGGGTGGTGGTTAATTATATAGCAACTCCGGTAGGGAATCCAATGCTATTATTTGCCGGCGTGGTTTTAATTGTGATCGCCATACTTTTTGATGCCATAGCCTATCGAAAATTATCTGACTCTGAGAAGAAAACTCCTATTCGCGGGATCATCTTGTCCATATTAGGCGGTATTGCTATGGGGTTTTTCTACAGATTTGTCGCCTCATCGATGTCCACTGATTTCGCTAATCCTGAGGTCGGGAAATTTACTCCTTACGGGGCTACTTTTATTTTTTCTATTGGAATATTAGTATCCAATTTTTTATGGAATTCCATAGCTATGTATAAGCCATTTAGTGGAGGATCTACGAATTATGGGGCTTATTTTAAAATGGGGACTCCACGACTGCACCTCATTGGTTTATTGGGAGGTGCGATTTGGTGCATTGGAAATTCATTGAGTTTTATTGCGTCAGAACAAGCTGGATATGCAATTTCCTATGGACTAGGTCAGGGCGCCACAATGGTTGCCGCGGCATGGGGGGTATTTATCTGGAAAGAATTTGCTTCAGCACCAAAGGGAACCAATAAGTTCATTAACCTGATGTTTCTTAGCTTTATTGTCGGATTGGTATTAATAATTGTTGCAAGGTTGAACTGATAGAAATAAAGATTGGTACTACCACCATATTAGTGATTAATGTGATAATGAGATAATGATATAATATAAAGAAGAAAATATCGTCAAAAGAAACATTTCAGATTTAGCAGAGTTTCCGATCAGGTATGACTTAGAGTCCGTCTATATAAAAAGCCATTCATTATTTTGAATTTTATCGACTTTATGGACAGCCACTACTTAGAAGCACTGCGAAGGAGAAGTAAGGCAGGCCGGACTTTTCCTTTCTGCACATGACCGAATTACTGGATATACACCTGGATTATTTACTCATTTCTACCAATTCTCCCGAATCCAGCACATAAAATTTTGTGTGTGGATCTGCGGATTTCTTCAATGGGATGTACTTGATTTTCGTAGATTCAAGTTCCTTTTTTCTTTTGAATGGTTTAACGAAATTAGTTAAAAAAACTACCATCCAGACCAATGAAATAAGATAAAGTACAAATAAAATCATATCGTGTTATATTAAATTTTAAAGTTTTGGATTAATTGTTCGATAAAGATAATTGAGGCAATGATTTCAAACTAACCAGGAAGAATGGTCAGAGCACCTTTGTAAGATTTTAATCTTTTAGTATTTAAAGTTTACTTTTTTTCATTATCAATAAAACGCATACATTTCAATTATAGGCATCAATACAAACCGGGGCTCAACAGATTAAATTGAATTTAAATCTCTAAATTACTTTGTAACAATAGTTTAGAGCAGTTGTCGTTTTCATAAGCCATCCAAAAGGGAGTATTGTTCCGCCTTAGGTGCGGATTTAACTATTTAAAACCGACAATTTTTTACATGTGTAAACATTGCTTATTTAAGACATTCTGAGGTTAGTTCTTTATGAAAAACGGACTGTATTTCGTCATCACTGAATTTTATTTTTCAAAATATTGATATTCTGTTGCTCATTTAGATTGGTATTATGGAATTCAATCATTGTACTATTCTAAGAAATAGTCAATTCTGAGATATTTTTTATAGTTGCATTCGTCAAGTCTGGATTTTACCTTGTGGCTTTTATAAAAAAATTACAGCTATCAAAAACATGAACGTCGCTTTATTAAAGAAAATTTGTGAAACAGCCGGTGCCCCGGGATATGAAAAAGAGATTAGAAACTTTATTATTGAAAATATCAAACCGCATGTGGATGAATTCCGGATTGATAATCTTGGGAATGTAATCGCTCTAAAAAAAGGAACTAAGAACGACCCGGAAAAGAAGGTGATGGTTGCCGCTCATATGGATGAAATCGGGTTTGTCGTTACCCACCTTGAGGATGGAGGATTTGTGAGATTTCATACACTTGGAGGATTTGATACAAAAACGTTAACGGCTCAGCGGGTAAATATCCATGGAAAGGAAACGATTCCGGGAGTAATGGGAACGAAGCCAATTCATGTGATGGATCCGGAAGAGCGGACTAAAATGCCAAAGGTCAAAGACTATTTCATAGACACAGGTATGGAGAAGGAAGATCTTGAAAAACTCGTGAAAGTCGGTGACCCAATTACCTGGGAGAGAGAATTGGTCGAAATGGGAGAATGCGTAAACTGTAAATCAATCGACAACCGGGTATCTGTTTTCATTTTAATTGAGGCATTAAAAAGGACGGATAAAATACCTTATGATATGTATGGGGTATTTACTGTACAGGAGGAAGTGGGTTTGAGAGGAGCAAACGTAATCGCACATTCCATAAATCCAACCTTTGGAATAGCGCTGGATACTACCATTGCCTACGATGTTCCGGGAGCAGCAAACCACGAGAAAATAACACAATTAGGTAAAGGGGCAGCTATAAAGATTCTGGACGGTTCAGTAATTTGTGATTATAGAA
Source organism: Bacteroidota bacterium (assembly GCA_024280115.1). GTDB lineage: Bacteria > Bacteroidota > Bacteroidia > Cytophagales > Cyclobacteriaceae > JAAUQL01. The sequence goes on from JAJRQT010000166.1 coordinate 99,794, forward strand.
TGGTAGAATATTTAAAGCAAACTGCCAATAAAAATAAAATTGAATGGCAACCGGAAATATTGCCTGCGGGAGGTACAGATACGGCAGCTTTGCAAAGGATGGGAAAAGATGGCGCAATCTCCGGGGCGATTTCTGTACCAACAAGACACTTACACCAGGTAATTGAAATGGCTCATAAAGAAGATATCGATAAGTGCATCAACTTACTGGTTTTGGCAATTGGCAATTTAGATATTTTTGATTGGAGTCATTAGATCAGATGATTTAGCAGCAAAGATCTTATAGCGCAAATTCAATTAAAAGAGGTAGGAGGCAGCTGCAGGAAGCAGAAAAATTAGAAATACGAATGGTGAAGCGTGGTTCAATGATTCAATCCGAAATTCTATTATTCTATTTTTCAATTTGTTAAGGTAATTAGTAACGCATCGCATAACTAGAAATATATGCTAAATAATGTTGAGTAAAATCTTGTTCAATTTATCGAATCAAAATGATCCTTAATCTCGATGATAAATTGTTGAAATTCTACTTTAAAACTGTCATAATACTCATGCAATTCAAAAATTGATTCATCCAATTTAGAATCATGATTTATCCGTTTCGACATGCCGGTGAGGGATTCACCAATACCCTCAGTAGTCTGGTATCTTAGTAGCCAGTTACCGGATTTCATATAAGGAAATAAAAAGCGGGATCTCTCGGGCAAAATGTGAAGGTACTTTTCTATTGTTTCATAAATCTTAATTGAAAAAGAAGTCAGGGAGCTTTCAGAATAATCACCCCAAAGATTTGCGAGGAAATGATCATAATACATATCCATGATCACACCGGAGTAATGCCGGTACTTGCCAAAAAGTCTCTTCCTCCCAGCTTTTACCATGGGGTGCCGATCAGTATAGTGATCAATAAACCGGTGCATCATGATTCCCTCAGATATTTTTTCCGGGTAATCGAGATACTCTCTTCCTTTTACAAAGTCAGCTATAAAGTTCCCGATAATGAGGTCAGGGTCATTTTGTGATAAATAGAAATGTCCTAAAAAATTCATTATTAAAGTGAAATAAGTATAAAAGATTATAGCTTTGATTTACAAACAATGAAATTATGATATTGTTATGATTAATATATTGCTAATCGTTTCTGTATTTTATGGCTTTTTAGCTGATAACGATGAAATGGTCATTGCAAAAAAACTTGAAAATCAATCTGAATGTTGGAATAAAGGTGATATCGACTGTTTCATGGAGGATTATTGGCACGATGACAGTTTAATGTATATAGGGAAAAAAGGTGTGACTTATGGCTGGAAAAACACATTGGAATCATACAAAATAAGATATCCGACGAAAAAGGAAATGGGGCAACTCAGTTTTGAAATTATTCAAACCCAAAGACTGAATAATGATCATTTTTTCATGGTTGGGAAATGGAGCTTGTCGAGAGAAATCGGTGATCTATCGGGTCATTTTACTCTAATTTGGAAAAAAATAGAAAATGATTGGGTAATCATCTCAGATCATTCAAGTTGAGAAATGAGAGATATTTTTGGAAAGGCTTTATCGGACCTTTACACACATTCCTTTGTTCCTCCGCTGCTCCTACATAATGAATACAGTACTGCCGAGCAAATACCGGTGGAGCGGTATTTCATAGAAGAGGAGGAGTATTCCGAATTGGAGTTTTTTGCACTACAACAAGTCCATGGAAAGATATTGGATGTGGGCTCAGCAACTGGAAGACATGCTAAATTCCTACAGGACAACGGATTTGATGTCAGCGCCATGGATATTTCCAAAGGTTGCTGCATGATCATGGAGAAAATCGGCGTTAAAAAAATAATTGAACAGGATATTTTCAATTACGATGCCAATAAATTTCATACAATTTTAATGCTTATGAATGGCATTGGAATTGCTGGAAGCATCGATGGACTTAAAAAGCTTTTTATTCATTTGAAAAAAATCGCATTGCCTGATGCCCAATTATTGATCGACTCATCAGATATATCCTATTTATTTGAAGATAGCGAATTACCAAAAATCAAATATTTTGGAGAGTTATCTTTTGAATACGAATATAAAGGTGAAAGAGGTGACCGTTTCAACTGGCTTTATATCGATCAGGAAAAATTGATGGAAGTTGCAAAAGCAACCGGTTGGCAATGCCAAATCATTTTTGAAGATGAATCCGATGCGTATTTGGCCCGCTTAAAATTGATATAGAATTGGAAGATTTTTTTGATCTGGATAAAGTAAAAGCATTCGTTTACTTGCTTTCGGAAGGTGACGATAGCAATAAAGCGATGATTTCTGATGATCACATTAGGATTATTAGAAACGGAGGAAAAAATCAATTCTCATTAAACAGGATCAGCTCAATAATTATTGAAAATAAAAAGATGCTTTTCTCTCTGATTGTCGGAGGTATCATAACTCCCTTCGCATTTCTTTCCTATTTTGTCAACCTTTTTCATCCATGGTTCCACTTAATTTCCAGCCTGGGCGGCATGCTGCTCCTTTATATCGGTTGGACCGGAAAATCAGCATTGACTATAATTTTTAAAAATGGGGAAGTGTCTCATTTTTACCTTCCATCGATAAGTAAAAACTTGCTGGCATTTATTGATTTTTCGAAGGATATACTCAATGTCAACGAATATTATGATGATAGAAATTTATTGTTTTTTAAAATTGATCAAAAGACAATTTATCCTCTTTTTGGTTATACGTTCAGTCAGTTTAGAGGTGAAAAGGACAAATTGAGAATAGAAGATTTCACAGCTATTGATCCTCAAAAAGCAGGTTTAGAAATCAAATTTGAATATGACCACTCAGCAAGCCAGATGAGACCTAAACTGAATGGGCCTGTGTCAAAAGCAGCAATTGTGGAATACTCACGATTTAAATAGAATGGATCTTATCGGTAAATTCAATTTTGGTTATTAGAAAAGGACATTTTGGTTAAATTTGAGTCTTTATTTCGCAAATACCCGATCATACATAAAATGATGGGCTTGTACGTCATATTATATGTGAATAGATAATAAAATAGAAGGATTCTTTAATAGACTTATTTGAGAAAATTAAAAAGAATACCTCAGCCTATAGATACTTCTAAAATCTATGACCACATCCTGTCTAATAATGAGGTGTGGCCCGTAGTTAGAATGGCTAAGAACAGGAAAGAGTTCATGGAGCGTGTGATTGACGAGAGCTTTTTGAAGATTAAAAAACTGCGTCCAAATCTAAATACCCTGATTGAAGAACTGGAATTGACCAGATATCGCGAAAAACTCAGGTATAAAACAGATCCCTGGAAGGTCGATCCCGATGACGAGGTAATTTTTTGGAATGGTGTAAAATCCCAGCTCGTTGATTTGGAAAACTCTGAAAGAAAAGAGAAAGCCGAACTTGCTGACCGGATTTTGCGGGATATAGTCTCTCGATATGTGCATGAAATAACAGGTAATTTTAAACCGTCACACTACCAGTTGGCCCGGAGAATTATCAAGTTTGGTTTTGCCCGTTTACTAAATGCTGCAAGAGTTAAAAAATTCGGATCTCTCTGGAGAGGGGATTTAACACTTCAGGATAAGATACAAATTACAGGAGAAACCGAACACCTGAGAAAACTAGCCAAAATAGGGACAGTTGTGATGGTTCCGACGCATTTTTCCAACCTGGATTCTATATTAATCGGTTGGGTTATACATACCTTAGGTTTACCACCCTTCATCTATGGCGCTGGGCTCAATCTATTTAATATGGAGATCTTCGCGTATTTTATGAATAGCCTTGGCGCCTATAAAGTAGATCGAAGGAAGAAAAATATGATCTACCTGGAGACGCTTCGAACATATTCGAGTATGGCCTTAAGAGATGGTTGCCACAGTCTCTTTTTCCCTGGAGGCACAAGATCAAGGTCTGGAAAAATAGAGAGTAGATTGAAGCTTGGACTTTTAGGAACAGCTATTGAAGCACAGAGAATAAACTATGGGAAAAATGAATCAGGAAGGCAAAATAAAATATTTATTGTGCCGCTGGTCACCAATTACAATTTTGTGCTTGAGGCCCCGGCATTGATAAGAAGTTATTTAGAAAGAAAGGGCCAGGAGAGATATTATGCTGAAAGTGACAGATATGATAAATCATCCAGAATTCTAAAGTTTTTGGTAGAATTCTTCACCAAGGGAAATAACATCTCTGTTTCCATTGGAAGAGGGCTTGATCTTTTTGGGAATTTTGTCAATGATGAAGGTGTAAGCATTGATGCACAGGGGTATAGAATAAATACGCGTGATTATTTCATGTTTAAGGGTGAAATAACCGCAAATATTCAGCGTGAAGAAGAATACACAAGGATGTTGAGCGATGTAATTGTAAAAGAATATCATCGTATAAACCGTGTTCAGTCAAGTCATTTGGTTGGCTTTACTGCATTTAAAATGATACAGGAAAAGCATAAAACCATTGATTTGTACAGTGTTTTAAGACTTCCCGTGGATGAAATTGAAATTGAGTACAATGAATTCAAAAAGGCATTTTCTAAAATGAGGGATAGGATTATTGACTTATTTAATGAAGAAAAAATAGATATGGCGACACACATGACAGAAGATATTGACAAGGTGATAGATCTTGGGATATCCAATGTAGGCATGTATCATTCGAGGCGGCCCTTATTAAAAAACAAGCAGGGGAATATCATTACTCAGGATATAAACAATTTATATTACTATCATAACAGAATGGATGGCTATGGTCTCGAAAAATATCTCTGAAAAACCAGTAGGGGTCGTAGGTGCAGGAAGTTTTGGCGCCGCTATTGCTAATATTCTGGCCAATAATTCCAATGTAATTTTATATGCACGAAACCCTGAGATTACAATTAAAATATTGGAAAGCAGGCAGTTGCATGGTCAGAAATTAAGTGAAAGAATAACACCTACCAATGATCTGAAATTTGTAGCTGAACAATGTGATACCATTTTCCCAATTGTTCCATCCGAGAACTTTCCAGCTTTAATTGATGAATTCGCAAATTATTTAAGGCCATATCATATCCTCATCCATGGTACAAAAGGTATCATGGTTGCGAAAAAACACTGGGAGGCTGATGACAAGATAAAAATTCTGAAGGATGATGTTTTTACCATGAGCCGCCTGATAAGAGAAAAAAGCCTTGTAGTCAGAATTGGTTGTCTCGCAGGGCCAAATCTCTCGAAAGAGCTGGCGGACAACCAACCGGCAGCCACGGTTGTAGCAAGTCGTTTTGATGAGGTAATTGCTGAAGGTCAGCGTCTATTGAGAAATGATAGGTTTCAGGTTTACGGTAGTAAAGACTTGTTTGGAATAGAGCTAACTGGCGTATTAAAAAATATCATCGCAATAGCTGCTGGAGCGTTGAATGGTATGGGTTATGGAGAAAATGCACGTTCGTTGCTTATTAGTAGGGGATTAATCGAAATGATATATCTTGGCAAAATGCTGGGAGCGGATCCGCAGGCATTCCTGGGCCTCGCTGGGATTGGAGATCTTGTGGCAACATGCTCCAGTAAGTTGAGTAGAAATTTTACGGTTGGAGAGCGGCTTGGAAAAGGAGAAAAACCTGATGATATTATCAGTTCTATGGAAGAAACCGCAGAGGGTATTAACACCATCATGATCATCAATCGACTGACGAAAAGCTACCCGATGAGAGCGCCCATCACAGAATCAATTTATAAGGTAATGAAGGGCGATATGACTATTGATGAAGCATTGAGATTTCTGATGAAATCACCATTCAATATCGATATTGATTTTATGTAGATATTGATCTAAATCCCGATAATTTTAGCAACTTTCAGTATCCCTGCAATACTGAGTGAATCAGTAATTTCATTTTCCATTACCATATCCAATACCTCTTTTAATGGGAGTTTTTTAATTTGAAGCTCTTCGGTTTCGTCCCAATCCATTTCCCCCTGGCTTAAATCTTCTGCTAAAAAAACGTATCCAAATTCATCAGTTACAGAATTTGAAGTATGGATTTTTAATAATTTTGTCCATTTATCAGCCAATAAACCCGTTTCTTCCCTGAGCTCTCTTTTAGCGCCATCCAATGTGTCCTCTCCAAGGGGCACGCCACCTGTTGGAATCTCCCATGAGTATTCATTTAAGGTATAGCGATATTGCCCTACCAGCCAGGTATTCAATTCCTCATCCAGTGGTATGATGCCAACGGCTTTATTTTTAAAATAGATTTTACCATATAATCCTTCAGACTTATTTGGCCTGACAACCTGGTTCTTTACCACTCTGATCCATGGATTTTCATAAATATCTTCAGACGATTTAGTCTTCCATGGATTCTTATTTGTATCAATTTCCATTGGTTATTTAAAAATGTGAAGTGCAAAAATATAATTTTCTTTTTGAAAATTGCGCTGCATGTAAAACAGGTATAGAAAATATTAGAATTCTGATATTTTGGTTTCTTATCAGTTTATATTGCAAAATGTTGAAATCCAGTTTTTCAAGAGACAAAGTCGAAGCGGGCTGTGATGAAGTAGGAAGAGGCTGTCTGGCAGGCCCTGTCGTAGCTGCTGCGGTGATTTTGCCTTTGAATTACAAGCACAGGCTACTCAATGATTCCAAACAACTTTCGAAAAAAAAGAGAGAAATTATAAGAAAAGACATCATCAATGATGCCATAGAATGGGCACTTTCAGAGATTGGCAATGAAGAGGTAGATAAGGTGAATGTACTGCAAGCTTCCTTATTGGGGATGCACCGGGCGCTGGATCAACTAATTCAGCAGCCAGAATTGATTTTAGTTGATGGAAATAAGTTTATCCCATATAAAGATATCCCATACCATTGCATCATCAAAGGTGATGGGAAATATATGAGTATTGCGGCGGCGTCTATTTTAGCCAAAACTTACCGTGATGATTTAATGGAAAAGTTATCAGTTTCTCATCCTGAATACGGATGGGAGAAGAATGTTGGTTATCCCACAAAACAACATAGAATTGCCATTGAAAAATATGGGATTACACCATATCATAGGAAATCTTTCCGGCTGTTACCTGATCAATTGGAGCTTTTCAAGTGAAAATTAATCCTCCTGTTTAACTTGAGGATTAATCTTTTCTTTTATCTTTTTCTCGAGTTCTTCCATCAATTCCGGATTATCCTCGATCAGTTTTTTAACCGAATCTCTTCCTTGTCCCAGCTTGTTTCCGTCATAGGAGAACCATGAGCCTGACTTTTGAATGATCTCCAATTCTACTCCAATGTCGAGAATCTCACCACTTTTAGAAATACCGAGTCCATACATGATATCGAATTCGACAACTTTAAAAGGAGGAGCTACTTTATTTTTAACAACTTTTACCCTCGTCCTATTGCCTACAATACTATCAGCGCTTTCTTTAATCTGACCGATTCTTCTTATATCCAATCTAACGGATGAATAAAATTTCAAGGCATTACCACCGGTAGTAGTTTCCGGATTTCCAAACATAACGCCGATCTTCTCTCTCAATTGGTTGATGAAAACACAAGAACACCCGGTTTTACTTATGGTTCCTGTAAGCTTTCTCAACGCTTGCGACATCAGCCTGGCTTGAAGCCCCATTTTACTGTCTCCCATTTCACCTTCCAATTCAGCCCGAGGTACGAGTGCTGCAACAGAGTCGATTACAATGATATCAATGGCCCCTGACCGGATGAGGTGTTCGGTGATTTCAAGTGCCTGCTCACCATTATCAGGTTGCGAGATTAGCAGGTTTTCCGTATCAATACCCAATTTTTCTGCGTACAATTTATCGAAGGCATGCTCAGCGTCAACAAAGGCCGCCAAACCACCACGTTTTTGAGCTTCGGCAATGCAATGCATGGCCAGGGTGGTTTTACCAGATGATTCAGGACCATATATCTCAATAACTCTTCCTCTTGGAATTCCACCAATTCCCAGAGCAATATCAAGACCCAATGAACCTGTTGGAATTGCAGGTATATCTACTACGCGCTCATCGCTAAGCCTCATTACTGTGCCTTTGCCATATGCTTTGTCAAGCTTATCTAATGTGAGTTGAAGGGCTTTTAGTTTCTCTTTATTGTCGCTCATTTACAGGTATTTTTTATATTTTCGGGACGTGAAATTAAGACTTCACGTTTCAATATCAAAACAGGAAATTAAGTTTTCGAAATACTTTTGAATTTAGGTGAAAGATAATCGAATGAATAAAATGAATATCTTCTATTTTTTATATGATAGAAAATAATTGATGTCGATACTAAAAAATATTTTATTGACCATTTTACTAATGGTAATTGTTTTCCTGACGATTAATATCGATTTAGTGATATATGGTATTAGCCAGGGCGAAGGTCAGTTGGAAATAATGTACAATGCCAGACCCAATGCCGAGGTTTTGATTGACCCGGATTTTCCGGACTCGCTTAAGGTTAATTTAAGGTTGGTTGATGATATAAAAAAATTTGCTTTTGATTCATTGGGCATTAATTATTCCGAAAATTATTCAACGGTTTATGACCAAAAAGGCAAGGATCTTATGTTTGTGGTCACTGCGTGCCAGTCTTTCGAACTGGAACCCGTAGAGTGGGACTTTCCGCTTATCGGGACATTCTCCTATAAGGGATTTTTTAATGAGCAAAAAGCAATTGACTTAGAAGCGAAACTAAAAGCTGAGGGGCTGGATACCAACGTAAGAGTTGCCGGTGGATGGTCAACATTGGGCTGGTTTAAAGATCCTATTTTATCCAATA
>JAJRQT010000167.1 GCA_024280115.1 Bacteroidota bacterium
GCGAATCTCTGACCGTTAATAGCCTGAATATCTGCATTTTAACTGAAAAAACCTAATAAATAGCGAAAAGATTCACATAAAAAATTGACCTTAATTTATTGATAATCTTTTAGTTACATGATTTAAAAGAGACACTAATTAAGATTACTGCTAAATATAATATTACAGAAAAGATATTTGAAAAGTACGTTAACTGTCTAAATTCATTTCCTCCCCACCAAATTTTCCATTCACTTATCGCAACATGTTTAAACAATGGAATAAAATCATTAAAGGAATAATTATTAAGAAAGGGGTAATAGTTTGTGTGGTTTATTTTATTAAGCAAAATCCAATTCGTAACCCATCTGATACAGAAAGATGTTATTGAAATTATAAAAAGAGATCTAAATAATAACTCAGTATTCATTTTATTATAAATGGTTCAAATTTTCTACATCGACAAATCTCTTTTTTCCTCAACTCAACCAAACATAAAGCATGATCGTGATCAATGACAATACGGCCAATTGTAGTCTCCAATCTGTTAGGCCAGAAAATTTCTCGATTTTCTGCGAATAATCAACGGTGGTTTTTTCGAGCTTTTCAGGAGTAGTTTTTTGAGTAAAAGTCGAAACAGCGAATAGGATACCCGTAATGAAAATAGTAGCCCATAATCCACGGTAGCCAAAATTAAGGGTCAGGCTATAGTGTAGAAATGGAAAGAGCTTTTCCCCTGCTTCAACCCCTACAAACTGATCGATTACAAATAAAGTAGAAATCAACACACCAATAACCACGGAAACCTTGGCGGCTGTTAATGTCACTTTTTTACTTATTATGCCAAAGAAAATAGCAGGGAAAACCGGCACTACCAGATAGGCAGAGATGGTTTGTAAATATTTATAAAGTCCTTCTTCATTTTTATACACCATGTACGCGGCGCCAATACCGAGGAATGTTGCCACCATGATGACAATCCTGCCAAAAAATACTTGCTTCTTTTCTGAAATATCAGGTTTGAATTCAACAATAAAATCCCGGACAACAAGCGTTGAAACGGAATTCAATACGGCAATCAAGGAAGTGATGAGCGCTGCAACAAGCGAGGCCAGAACAAGACCACGCAAACCGGTTGGCAATAAATTATTCAGAAGCAGAATAAAAGTTTGTCTCGTGTCATCTCCTTCCAATCCCGGGAAAAGGGCAAAAGCAATGACGCCCGGAAGTGCGAAAATGAACAGCGGGAAAAGTTTCAGAAAAACGGCGAACATAGCTCCCCATCTCGCCTGTTTCAGGTTTGGGGCTGCCAGCGTACGTTGTACATTTACCTGATCAATTCCCCAATAAAATATTCCTGCATAAAAAGCTGTGGCGAGAATACCCCAAAATGGATAAACCGCATCATCGTAGGGTTTGGCAATCGTCATAGCTTCCGGAACTTTCTCCATTAATCCGGCCCAGCCACCCACTTTGTCCAGCCCAATGATGAGCATAATCGTGGTGCCCACTATCATGATGACAGCCTGAATAGTATCTGTGTAAGCCACTGCGGTAAATCCTCCTATCATTGTAAATACCGCCACTGCCACACCAACATAAAAAACAGTGGTCATCACGCTCCAGCCGAGTAAACTATTTAGCACAAGAGCTCCGGCAAATAAGGTGAAGGCCAGTTTGGTCATTACACTTATAACAAGCATTAATCCGGAAAAAAATAGCCTGGCATCCCGGTTATATCTGAGCTCCAGGAACTCTGGAATCGTAAATATCTTATTCTTGATGTAATTAGGAAATAGAAAGGCACATGCAAAACCGAGAGTAATTGCCGTTGTAAGCTCTATTGAACCTGCCGAAAGACCGTACCGGTAAGAATCCCCCGACAGACCAACCAAATGCTCCGCTCCAATATTTGTGGCAAACAAAGAAGCGCCGATGACCGGCCATGGCATCTTGCGACCACCAAGGAAAAAGTTGGAACTGCTTTGACCCGCTTTGGCCTTTTGAGCTAAATAAAGTCCGATAAACAGGCTGCCAAAAAGCACAAATCCGCCAATGAACCAATCTAATGGGGTGAGTGATATATTCAATTTAATAGTAAGTTAAATTAGGTCGTTCTATTTTTTTCAAACAATGAATTTAATAAGGCTCCAAATAACAAAAAACAAATGACAATACTGTTTGCATCTGCCGTCCTTTGCACATACGTTACAAACGTTGGTGAGTATCAGGTATGGTCTAATATACTTGAGATTTATTCAATTTAAACTTTTCCTCATCAAGGGTAAGGTCATAAATTTCACACTCCATTTTATTCTCCTTAGCAAAATTAATTATCACGTTTTTCTCTTTAAATGGTAATTTACAACCGAGAAATATCTGTTTTATCATTTCCTTTGGATATTGATATGTTTTATTCGCAGCAACATGTTTTACTAGTCGGTACTCGTCCTCATATTCCCATACTCTTGATTTAGTAGAGAGTTGTTTTATATAAAAATCAAGTATATCCTCAAAAAGTCTCAATTTTGGAATATTACTATCGTATACTACAGGGCCAAAGGATCCCTCAATAGTTTTATTAAGAATTTCTGTATCAAATCCTAAACAATATCCATTATGACTGTTGCCATAATGTGACCACATAAGATAATTCAAAGGATCAGTTGCTAATGAAAGAATACCATAAGTCTTATCAATTAACTCTCTATTCTTTTCATTCTCTCGTTCAATATGAGATTCATCTTTTAACAAATCCTTTTGATGCCCTTTAAAACAGTAATCCTGGATTTGAGGTTCAGTCCAATCTGGATGCGATTTTATAGCTAGTTCTCGTAATTTTAGAAAGATGTTTTCTTCAGTTAAATCTTCTGGCTCATAAACAAATGGGATTGCTCCTTCATATGGATCATTAAACTTTGATACTGATGCAAGGAATAATTCAAAATCAAACAAAGTTTTTTTGTTGTAATCATTTAAATAATCTCTGTATTTGTATACTATTTGTGGCATTTCTGCTATTACTGGCATTTAAAGTTTAGGGTTACCCATTTAGATCGCATTTGATTTAATCATTGCATAGCTCACAGGTTCATGTAGTACACATCTTTCAATAATTTTATCTAAGATTGAAATCCTATGATTTCTCCGGTTAAACCTAAAAAAATATTCATCAA
>JAJRQT010000168.1 GCA_024280115.1 Bacteroidota bacterium
CCCCCTTTATCGTATTAGATATTTTATCCAACCTTGTAACACTTTTACTATTTGAAGTCTTGTCGCTATATTGGGGAAGCATTTTATACAACGCTATATAGATATACAAAGATGTGATCATAGCAGGCCTATAATACTGTCAGGGAAAAAAGGGAATGATATTATATGCATGGTGCTTTATGACAAATCATATACACATGATTATTTCATCAGAGGGGAAAAATAAACGAGAGGATATCCTGAGAGATTTCAAAAAAAACACATCAAAAAAAGTGTTTGGAATTGATTATTGAATGATGAAATTACCATACCAGGTCAAAGACCTTACTTTTCATATAAGGCACAAGTCACAGACTTGCGCCAGTAGGGAGGGTAGATAATAGTAATGTTGGAATGTAGGCACAAGTTGCAAACTTAAAAACCATAGAGTCCTCGTTACAAACGAGGACTAGAAAAGAAGGCAGCTGCCAATACTAAAGCCCCTCTTTTTTTGAAAAAATTTATTAGCAATTAATCATTATGAGATCAAATATATTAGTAATTGTTGTTTGTTTGTCTCTTTTTCTAGAATGTAAACACGACTATTATAAATCGACAAATGGTGAATACAAGATATATTCATTAAGTGAAATTGGCAATAAGAATTTAAATAGTGTTAGAGCCATAGATCTATCCAATGACATTAATTCCATACCGAGTATAATTTTTCAAATGGAGAATTTGTTTTACCTAAACTTGAATAATAAAAATCTAAAAAATATTCCTGAGGATATTTGCAATTTGAAATCGCTTAAAGTACTTCTGTTAAATGGGAATAGGTTCAATAAGATTCCTGAATGTTTGTTTGAGTTAAATGAGTTAGAAACTCTTACATTTTTTGGGTGTTATTTAGACTCGGTACCTCATGGCCTGGGCCAATTAGAGAATTTAGTTCTGCTTGGTATTGGAGGAAATAACTTTGATGATTCTGATGTAAAATTCTTTAAAGAAAAATTGCCTAAATGTAATGTGGTCACATCGCTTGATTGATAGGCAATTTTAAAAGCTTTTGCTAAACAGTGGGGCATATGGTTTCGATACTTTCAAATTGAGCATATTGTTCGACACAATATGCTGGAAGAGAAGCAAAACACACAGATAGTGTTAAATTATGACCAACAAAATAAAGTAGTTTTATCATGAGTGTACTCGTGGGAAAAATTGGAATAGTATCGATTTTATTATTTTACTGCTTGTCTTGCCAAAGTAATAAAAGTTGTAATGAAAGTAGTGACATGGTAAATAATTATAATTTATATAATGTCACTCTTTGGAGACCATTTTTAGATAAAAGAGTTTCAAATGATACCCTACTTTATAAAAAGCTTTTGCAATTGTCGGTTTTAGTTGGTGATTTTGCGAGGGATGCGATTGTTATTTCTGGAGGGATGACACCAAATGATAATTTGGTGAGCCCTTGTGCAAGAATTCAAATTAATGAAAAGGAATTGAATTCATTTTACAACAAAGTAAGTTCATTAATAGAAGAGATTCATGAAGTGAAGAAATATTCTGAAACTTATGAGGAATTAAATAGAGTTTTCCAATATCTTTTATTCAGTGAAGATGGCTTAAATGTCAGTAAGATACTTGCCTCAAGTGTGGAGCAAATATCAACAAAATTGTTTTTTCTTGAAAATTATTGCTATTTCTTAATTGTGAAATATGCATAGTCAAACCTAATCATCCTCGTTTGCAACGAGGATGTAATGTATAAGAGTAATTGTATTGCGGTCTATAAGCGAGGAGAGCAAATTCAGATTGGAGAAACAAACACCGAAACTACGTTAAAAGAAATTGACTGAACTATGATTTTTATGATTATGGGATTAACATGATTTTTTTTATAGTTGAAAAATTAACTATTCGCTAAATATCTGTGTTATTAATTTTAATGATTTCCACGCAACTGTGAATATTTTATTAGATTCACGAGATTTTTAAAACAATGATGTTGCGAAGCATTTTTTAATATGAGTCTGTTTATAAAGTCAGTATTTAGTTCAGAAAGATTGTTATCAAGGCTTGCGAAGACCGAAAAATGTGAGTTTACAATTCGTAAATGACCATTTTGAGGTCAAGTATAACGCAGATAGCGGACTTTATGGACAAATACTAATAAACCTTAAACCATAATTATGCATAGAGTAAAAGGAGTACTGCTTGAGAAGAAATATCTTGTCCCATTCATCCTGATCACATGTTTGTTTTCCTTGTGGGGATTTGCCAATGATATCACTAATCCCATGGTGGCTGCTTTTAAAACGGTGATGGAAATATCCACAGCCAAAGCAGCCATGGTGCAAATGGCATTTTATGGAGGTTATGGAACTATGGCAATACCCGCAGCCTTGTTTGCAATGAAATATTCCTATAAAAAAGGTATTCTACTGGGATTGATTTTATATGCTATTGGGGCGTTACTTTTTTTCCCTGCCGCCCAGTATGAGATGTTTGGCTTTTTCCTGGTTTCTCTTTATATATTAACTTTCGGTCTTGCATTTCTGGAAACAATAGCAAATCCATATATCCTTTCCATGGGAGAAGAATCAACCGCAACCCGGAGGCTGAATTTAGCACAATCCTTCAATCCGATGGGGTCTATTTTGGGTATGTTCGTCGCCTCAAATGTAATCCTCTCTGCGCTGGAATCTGATAAGCGAAATGATGCAGGTGAATTAATTTTCCCGACTTTGAGCGCAGCGGAGAAAGCAGTCATCAGGACCAATGATCTTGCTGTCATCAGAGATCCGTATGTGATTTTAGGAGTTGTAGTGCTCGTGATGTTTTTTATCATCCTGATTGCAAAGTTGCCAAAGACAGAACACGCTGGGAAAGTGGACATAAAATCATCTTTTGGCCGGTTATTTAAAAATCAAAGGTATATGGAAGGTGTGGTCGCACAGGTTTTTTATGTGGCAGCGCAGATCATGTGCTGGACATTTATTATTCAGTATGCAGATAACCTTGGAATCACGAAGGCCGCAGCACAAAGATACAATATCATTGCCATGGCCATATTCATTTCAAACAGGTTTATAAGCACCCTGCTTATGAAATATGTGAATGCATCCAAATTGCTTATGTTTTTTGCAATTGGAGGAATCATTACAACTACAGGAGTGATTTTTATTGAAGGAATGCTCGGTTTGTATTGTTTGATTGCAACATCTGCTTTTATGTCATTGATGTTTCCAACGATTTATGGAATTGCCCTGGATGGCATCGGTGAAGATGCTAAGCTTGGCGCTGCCGGTTTGGTTATGGCGATTGTTGGAGGAGCGCTTATGCCACCAATTCAAGGAGCGATTATTGATTTGGAAACAGTTGGGTTTTTACCGGCGGTAAATTTCTCCTTTATCCTTCCTTTTGTCTGTTTTGTCATCATTGCCATATATGGCCACAGAGCGTATAAGATATATCCGAGAATTGTATAACGAAAAATAGTGATGAGATTTAAAAGGTATTGCAAGACACTCAAACTTGTGGATGATCCCAATTTGATTGATAATTACAAAAATGCCCATGGTATCGGACAAATATGGCCGGAGATCAGGCAGGGCATGAAAGAAGTGGGTATCCTTGACATGGAGATTTATATTCATGGAAATACCCTATTCATGATCATGGATACCGTTGCCGATTTTGATCATGAAAAAGCCATGAAGGAATTGTCAACCAAGCCAAGGCAAAGCGAATGGGAAGCGCATATGTCGCAATTCCAGAGGACTTCTGCAAGTGCATCAGCAGATGAAAAATGGCAGCTTATGGAGCGGATGTTTGAATTGGATCAGAAAATGGAATACGAACCTATTGACGGGCAATTGAAGGAGATAGATATTTATTAATAATCTGAATCTATTCACTCATTTTAATTGTGAACAATCTCATTTTCTTATGGCATTTCAAATGTCAAATTCTAGGGCACGATGAAAATAATTGCTTTTCTAATGATCGATGGTCACCTTAAATAAAATAAATTCATCGTATTAATATTATGAAGAAACTTGAATTACTGCTCTTGTCGGGATGTTTTATTTTACTTTTTTCCTGTCAGTTTCCAGTGGAAAAACCTGGAGATTTTAAATTATTACCCATACCTCATCAGTTTGATGTGGAAGGTTCCAGTAAATTGAAATACGATGACATTCAGTACTATTTTGGTATTGAATGGATATTCCGGTGATACTGACCCCTCTTCCGGTGATGTTGACCCCCTTGGTGGATCAAGGTTCAAAGAACTCGATGGTCTGACAATATTACCGTTTTTTTCTTAAACTTTCACCTTTTAATTCTATGCGATAAGAGGAA
>JAJRQT010000169.1 GCA_024280115.1 Bacteroidota bacterium
TCATTATTTTTGGTTCAGAAATGGAAAAGCTAAAAGTTAGTTCGAAATCCATCAGAAATCAGAAAATTAAGAGTGCAATAAAATATTAAAATAATTATATTGCAAAAACGAGAGATGCGTTTTCTTAGTGACACTAAATACTTGAAATGGATAATCAATTGAAGTTTTGTATCTATAGTTCAGCCCTAAATTTCCAGCCACAAAATCATCATCACCATCTCCATCAAAGTCATATTTTTCGATGCAATTCCACCAACCTGACGAGTTTTCAAGGCCATTTTTAGCTTTTACTTTTTCAAATTTTCCATTAATATTTTCAAACACACTTAGCGGCATCCATTCACCGACAATGATAAAATCCATATCTCCATCCATATCAAAATCTGTCCAGACCGCATCAGTGGCCATTCCGAGATTTAGCAATTCCGGAGCCAATTGCTCCGTGACATTTGTAAATTCTCCATTGTTATTATGAAGCAAATAGCTGTTTGCCGGCAATGGATATTTATGAGGAATTTGTCTTCCCGTTATTAGTAAATCCACATCTCCATCTTTATCAAAGTCTCCAGGGATCACTTTTCCCCCACTGCTTATCATGTTAGGAATCCTGTCGATTGACTTTTCAAAATTTCCATACCCATCATTTATATATAATCTATCAGAATATGATTTGTGATTTTCATCAAATTCATAACCTCCACTTACTACATATAAATCCAGATCTCCATCATTATCAGCATCGAAAAATGAGGCCCCCATATCTTCATGCATTCTGTCTTCCTTCCACAATTCAACAGATGATTCTTCAAATTCTCCAATTTTATTTTGAATGAACAGGTGTCCCTGTTTACCATATGGTCCTCCGATATAAAAATCCTGCAATCCGTCATCGTTTATATCTGCGACCGCTAAAGATGGCCCCAATTCAGATAATTTATATGGGAGTAAAGGTTGATATTGGTATGGGTCTAAAACATTTTCTCTATGCCTGACATTAACCCCCATTGCGGATTCTGCTTTATCGAATAATTTATTTATAGTCTCCTCGTTTGCTGAAATCGAATCTCGTTTTATAGAATTGTAATCAATAAATATTTCCTGGTTGGTCGAAATATCAGCTAGTTCGCTGCATGTTCCATCCGGCCAATGAATTTCAATTTTTTGAATTATGGAGTCTTCTCCACATCCAAAGTGAAGTTTGGGCTCCATGCTAGACCGGTATCCACGGGTGAGATAGAACTGCTGCAATTGTCTTTTTTCACCATGAGTGACATACACTTTTGTGCCCAGGGCCAATGTATTTAAATCAGATCCGTGAAGTTTTATTGTCAAATAATGAAAATCGTCTTTTTCATTAGAAATATTTTCAAATATAAAGGCCGGTTCGTCAATATTATTTACAACAAGGTCAAGATCTCCGTCATTATCCAGGTCTCCATAAGCAGCGCCATTAGAAAAAGATGGGATCGACATTCCCCATTCCTTTGTCTCATTTTCAAATACAAGTTCACTACTGTTTTTATATATATAATTTGAGACTTTTTCAGAGGGCAACGCATTTAGTATCATATTCCATTCGTCCACGGTAAATTGTTCATAGCTCGAAGTACGACTTATCAGATCATTATACAATTTACCCCAATCCCTGTTTCTGATATCTTTTCTCAAACCATTTGGGATGAACAAATCTTTGAAACCATCATTGTCAAAATCCGCAAATATTGGTCCCCAACTCCAGTCAGTATTAGATATTTCGGCTAAATGGCCTATTTCACTAAATGTCGTATTGCCATTATTTAGCTGAAGTGTGTTGTACATGTATTGATAATGATAGCCTTGATAATACGCACTCCAATATGTTTCGGCATTCATCCCACTTCTATTTTCTTTCTGCCTTCGATTGTCTTCTGCCACCATATCCACAACTATAATATCTAATAAGCCATCATTATTGTAGTCGGCCATATCATTTCCCATAGAAAAATCGGAGGTGTGTTTCATGGATTTTTTCAGGTTTTCACTGAAAGTTCCGTCATGATTATTGATGTATAAATAGTCATGTTCAAAAAAATCATTACAAACGTATAAATCATCCCATCCATCATTATTCACATCTCCAACTGCCACTCCGTGCCCAAAACCGATCAGGGCACTATAGATACCTGCTTCAAGCGTAATATCTGTAAATTTCCCATCGTCATTTCTATATAACTTATCGCCACAATATTCATTGGGTTGGTCACGGCTAAAACTATTATTGAAATTTGGATTTTTCTCCGGCCCCTGATTCACAAGGTACATATCCAAATCTCCGTCCTTGTCAAAATCAAAAAAATTAGCATTCACTGAATATCCCGCATGATCGATGCCGTATTTCTTAGCCTCATCGATGAATGTGTTATTTTGCTGATTTACCCAAAGTTTATTTCTCCTTTGTTCAACATCAACCAGTCCGGAATAGCTGACATAAATATCGAGCCACCCATCGTTGTTAATATCAATCATGGTACTCCCGGAGCACCATGTATAATCTCGTTCCATCAATCCTGCCGGTTCAGTAATGTCTTCAAACTCCAGCATTCCTTTGTTGAGATAGAGTTTGTTTTGAACCATATTCGCAGTAAAAAAAATATCTGCTAATCCATCATTGTTGATGTCGCCAATACTTACTCCTCCGCCGCTGTAAAAATCCTGGTAGTTTATTATGTTGAATTCATGAGACTCTGTAATTTCATTTACAAAGGTTACGCTGGTTTTTGTTGATTCTAACTTTGTGAATATACTTCCGTCTCCAGACTCATTCCTGCAAGAAACAGTTAGTAAAAGGATCACTGGAATAATTATGATATTCCACGATTCATTGTAAATTGATGAAATCTTAATGTTCAATTCTCTATTAAATAATTACTCAAAAGAAATCTTCTCTATGACGTTCCCTGAAATATCAAACACCTCAAGGCGTTCCACTTTTGAAGATATAAAAAACGTTTTCCCATCCGAAGACAAGTAACCACTACCGTTATAAAACTCAATTTTTTGTATTGATTTATCTCTAAGATATAATTCTACATAAGCAGCTGATTCTTTAACCTCTATATGGTTCTTGTACTTCTTTATTGTAGAGAAAATCATTAAGCTGTCATTGTTGCTCGCTACGGCAATAAGTGCATTATTCTTGGAATCCTTAAATCTCACCATACTTTTTGCGTCTTTGTCCACAAAAAATCCAGTCCCTACTCCTGTATAAGGAGTGAAATTACCATTGCCATTCCCTTTGAGGAAATAGCCAATTGATGCATCGTACCATCCCAATCTTAGGGCAGTCGCATGAGAATTTCCGGTGACCAATACATCAAAATTTCCATCCAGATCAAAATCATCCACTGACATTCCAAATACAGGCGCTACCTGAATGATATTTGGCAATGGACTAATATCAAATTTACCATCACCCAGATTCTCTATGTAACTCGACCTTAACTCATATGTAAAATATTTCTTTGCCTGAACTCTTTGAGTTTCGTCAAGCATACTCTCAAGGGTTGCATTGGCAAATTCATGGTAGGAGGGATATTTTTCACCTAAATAATTCATTTGGGAAATCAAAAGTGTTCTCGAATGAAATGGCACCTGCTTTCCGTTTACAACATTGAAAATCAACGGATCAACTATCCCATCGTGGTTAAAATCAGCACTGTAAAGACTTAGCGGCTCTTGTTGAGTTGCTTTCAACCAGGAGTTCAATCCGAGATTTCCGGCGATATAATCAATATCACCATCTTTATCAAAATCTGCCCCAATGATGCTGTTCCAACATCCGGAGGAATATTCCAAACCTGTTTCTCCTCCGAGTTTTTCAAAGGTCTCACCTGTATTTTTGAAAAATGTGATGGGCATCCATTCGCCCACTACTACGAGATCCATCAGATGATCATTATTAAAATCCGTCCATAGCCCACTAGTCACCATTCCAACATTCTTTAGCCCGGGGGCTATATTTTCTGTTATATCCACAAATTTTATTTTTGCGCCTCTTGAATCATTTTTTAAAATATAGTTTTTCGGTGTGATCGGAAACTTCCCCGGCGTAACCCTGCCTCCAACAAATAAATCCATATCCCCATCATGATCATAGTCAGATCCTATGACACACGAGCCGCTTGAGGTGATCTCCGGGATTGCAGACTTTTCTCTTTTGAAATTCCCATTGCCATCATTGATATAAAATCTGTCAAGATAATAAGCTGATTCGCTTGCATGTTCTGCTCCCCCGCTCACGATGTACAGATCCAAATCGCCATCTCCTTCGGCGTCAAATAGTAAAGCGCCCATATCTTCGAATTCCTCAGTTCCCGGTATCTCTATGGCATTAAATGAGCCATCAGCTTTTTGAATCAAAATATTGCTTTGCATTCTTCTGGATGAGCCAATAAAAATATCTTCCAATTGATCTCCATTCACATCACCAACTGCCATCCCTGGTCCATTTTGTGAATATTTGTGTAACAAAAGTGGCTGAATATCGAAATCTTCAAACCCTATTTCTTCATGCTTGTATTTAAGTTCAATTTGATTCGTTACATTTTGAAACAACTTTGAATCCACAGCATCTAGGTTCTGCCTGCCACATTCCTCATCGCCTTTTTCAATGACCAAAGTTTGGTTGGCTTGAACGTTATAAAGGATTTTACATGTACTATCCGGCCATTCTATTTTGATTTCATTGATAATTGTATCCTTTCCTAATCCAAAATGTACAGCAGGGTCAATAGAAGACAAATAACCACGAACCAAATAATGCTGGTAAAACTGGCTGGTACTTTTATGATACAGGCTGATTTTCGTGCCGATTGTATTTGCATTAAGCACATTTTCCGGGAATTTAATCCTTAAATAGTTTGAACTACCATCATCTTTATTATCCTCTGAATACAAACTATTTTCATAGATAAAGGGTTGACCATTCAGATTATTAATAATAATGTCCAAATCTCCATCACAATCGAGATCACTCATCACCCCACCATTGGAAAAGCTGGGCTCCGAAAATCCCCATTCACTTGATTTATCTGAAAAGGTCAGATCACCGTTATTCTCAAACAGATAGTTATTCACAAAAATCCCTTCAATATCTTTTACTTTTTCTACAAATTGTTTCTTCCAGTTTTCGAGCGATCCAAAGGGGTTATTCCCAAATAGATAGTTTATATTATCTAAATCCTGGAGGTCGTGTAAAAAGCCATTACAAACCATCAGGTCCTTGTAACCGCTGTTGTTTAAATCACCTAATAGAATTGTCCAACTCCAATCGGTATGATGAATATTAGCCAATTGCCCGATTTCGCTAAATGAAAGGTCTCCGTTTGGAGAATTTCCATTATTCAACTGCAATGTATTCCGGTTGTATTGTTGAAAATAACCCGCCTGAATATTGGTCATAAATCTGCTTGTTCTGGTTGGCAAAAGCATGGCTTTTTGGCGCTGATTGTCTTTGGGGGTCATGTCCAGCACAAAAATATCTGGCTGGGAGTCGTTATTAAAATCCGAAATATCCATTCCCATGCCAGCGAAAGTAGTGTGCTTGAAATAATCGCCTATTTTATTGATGAATGTTCCATCTCCCTGATTTATGTAAATTATATCATTAGAAAGAAAATCATTTGCCTGGTAAATATCCGGCCATCCATCTTTGTTGATATCATAAACCACTACCCCCAGTGTATATCCTTCATGAAGTATCCCTGCTTCTAAAGATGCATCAATAAAAACAGGGTGACCATCTTCACCAATACCAATATTTTTATATAATCGATCCGAACGTTCTGAATAATTTTTTGTGCTCGGTACGGGGATATTTACACTTGAACCATAAAACTGATCCGCAAAATTAACTGCAACAAATAGATCCAGATCGTTATCTTTATCGTAGTCAATGAAGGAAGCTTGTGTTGAATATGTCTGATCAGCCAGGCCATAAGAGTCTGCCATTTCTTCAAAAAAGGGGATGCCTTCAGAATCAAGTCCCTGATGAATAAATAAATAATTTCGTCTTTTTATTGAATCCTTATTCCCTGAAACACAAACATATATATCAGGCCACTGGTCATTATTCACATCTGCTATGGAGACTCCGGTACACCACCGGTTAGTATAAATTTTAGATTCTTTAGTGACATCCTGAAAACGGATCTTATGGTTTTCTGTCTGATTGATGTAGAGCCTGCAACTGACCATATTTCCCGTAAAAAATAAATCGGGTTTGTTATCACGATTAAAATCAGCTACGCCTACTCCACCACCATTATAGATATTTGTGAAACTTACGACATTTACAGAATCTGATTCAATAATATCGTTAGTAAAATCAATGCCAATATCAGTTGCATTTAACTTCTCAAATAATGCTTTTTTACTATTCCCGGAGCATGCGGAAAGGATGAGTAAAATAGCGATAGAGAAGTGGATTTTCATTTTTTGACCTTACGGATTTTCAGTGATATTCGGAATCCAATATTAAGAATTAATATAGTTTCTGCTGTTATTATTTCTGATTAAAAAAGGCTGTCACACGGACAGCCTTTTTAAAAAAACTAATATGTTGATTATTACTAATATCCAGGATTTTGATCTGAATTCGCCATTTCTTCATTCGCATCGATTTCAGATTGCGGAATTGGGAAATACTCATTTTTATTTTTCTGGAATTTAGGGATAAACTCTGTGATATCAATTAAACCTGCCTTTTGCCATCTTACAAGGTCAATTCTTCTCACCTGTTCTCCGCAAAGCTCGACCCTTCGTTCATGCATCAATGCCTTGAACGCGTCTTCTTCCGTAGTTGCTGTAACATCAGGAAGAATAGCTCCTGTCGGATCAGCCCTTCTTCGAATTTGATTTATCAAAGCGACACCTTCTCCTACTTTGTTATTTCTGATTTTTGCCTCGGCAGCACCTAGCACTACATCTGCATATCTTATTACATCATGATTACAATCATTTGCAAAATTTGACACAAATTCACTGCTCTGATATTTTTTCCACGCATACCCGGATGTATTGAAAATATCGATATATGGCCCTCTGGTTCCAATAGTATCATTTTCTGTAAAGAAAAACGCTTCTATGCGAGGATCACGATCTCCAATATCAGTTCCACCATTACCCTCGAATTCTAAAGCCAATGGAGTTCCAACATTCTGATTTGTTGGATCCTGGCTAGGTTTGCAGTTGTAAAACGAAGAACCGTCCACCCCATACTCATGAGGTCTGATGGTTGCTTCGTTTCTTCCAGTCTCTGAGGTACTGCTCCAGCTCAATCCTCCGAAATTGCTTGAGAATTGAATTTCAAAAACGGTTTCACCTATATTCTTCACACCAAAATCATGGTTCATTCTCATGGCAGCAATCGCTTCTTCCACAGTAGTTGCCTTGCCTACCGGATCACGATCTCCTCCCATTAAATAGTAGGTTCCCTTATCTATCACTGACATAAACTCAGCTTCGGCACTTGGCATATTTCCCATTTCAAGATATACCTTCCCCAGTAAGGAGGCTGCTGCACCGCTCGTAGCTCGTCCTAAATCGCTATCCCCATAAGTTGCTGGAAGAAACGCTTTTGCATCGGTCATATCTTTTATAACCTGCCCATAAACCGCAATACCATCTGATCTCGGTGTAGAAACCTCGAGATCGGTATCATCTTCAGCTAATCTCAAAGGACCGCCATTCCATAAAACTGCTATATAGTAATAGCACAATCCTCTAATGAACTTCGCTTCTCCAATCACCCTGGTTTTCATTTCATTAGAAATCAACTCATCAGTCATTGCTCCAACATTTCTAATCGTAATATTGGTTTTAGCAATTGCCCGATAGAACATTAACCATGGAAGATCAATGTGTTCATTTCCAGATGGGCCAAAAGTATGTTGCAATAATTCCTGGGGTGGTCCCTGGGTATTACCTGTCGGATCAACTTCATCTGCCGTAAAATCTAACATGAAGTGGATTCGCCTTCCCCACAAACTAATATTTTGTAATGGAGCATAAGCTGCATTTACCGAAGCAATAGCATCTGATTCGGATTGATAAAACGATCCGGAATTTATGGAAGTATTATCAACTTTATTGAGAAAACTGTCACCACATGATGAATACATCAATATAAATGGGACTATAATTATAAATATTTTTAGGTTTTTCATTTTCCTGTTTTTTAAGATTTTATAAATCATATCCAATGCCTTAAAATCCTATCTGAACTCCAAAAATAAATGATTTGGGTTGAGGATATTGAAGACGGTCCGTACCAAAGTCTCTAGCTGTACCAGTACTGAATGAACCAATCTCCGGTTCCAATCCGCTATAATTCGTAATGGTAAATACGTTTTGAGCAGTAAAATAAATCCTAAAATTAGTTGCACTTATTTTATCCTGAATATTCTTATTAAAAGTATATCCAATAGTCAAATTCTTCAGCCTGGTATAGGAGGCATCCTCAACGTATCTATCCGAACTTCTTAGTATGTTCTTATTAGGATCAGCCCTAACCAACCTTGGTTCAGACGCTGTATAATCAGCCCTATACGCTGTTGAATTTGCGGCAGAAGCTCCAACATTGAAGTTTTGCCTATAATCCTTCAGCCACCTGGTTGCAACATTAAATACCTTATTTCCTTGTGACCCTTGCAGGAACAATTGCATATCAAAACCCTTGTACCGCGCATTGAATGAAAGACCGTAGGTCAGGTTGGGGATTGGACTACCCAAGCTTACTCTGTCGTTTGCATCAACTATGCCATCCGGACCTGTTAAATTGCCATTTTCATCCACTGGTCCGGCAATATCCATCCATTTGACATCACCGGGGGCAGTTTGTGTGGTTGCTGTTTCTGCATCTCTCTTAGTTGGATCCATCGCGCCATTATCATCCACGGCTTGATTTATATATGCCCAACCATATACCTCATCCCAATTGCTAAAAATACCATCGCTCACATAACCATAGAATTCCCCAATGGAACCTCCAACATATGTTCGTTGGTGACTGTTTATATCATCAACAGGGCCAGGTGCGAATATTTCCAGATCATCATTGATCAAAGAAAGGACCTCATTATTAACTGTAGTAATATTACCGGTCAAATCCCATTGAAAATCACCTTCAAAGTCGCGATAGGTTAATGCAAGTTCTATTCCATTATTTTGAACTTCACCTGCATTGACATCGGCTGCGCCCAGACCTACAGATGAAGGCACCTGTTGTGGCCAAATTAAGCCTGTAGTATTTCTCTGGTACCAATCAAAAACGATTAAGAATTGGTCATCAAAAAGTCCCGCATCGATGCCAACATCCAGTGTTGTGGTAGTTTCCCACTTAATATCAGGATTTGCCAGGTTGGTCTGACTGATTCCCTGAACGGCATCATTTCCAAGCACATAAAAGATATTGGTATTTAGGTTGACATCTGTCGGATAATTGCTCAATGGATCCTGATTTCCAAGTTGACCCCATCCAGCTCTCAATTTCAGATTACTCAACCAGGTAGAACTGTTTAGAAATCCCTCTTCACTCATTCTCCATCCTGCAGAAACAGAAGGAAATGTTCCGGTACCATTATTACCACGGTACAATTTAGATGATTGATCCTGTCTCAAATTAGCTGTCAAAAGATACTTATCTTTATAAGCATAAGTTAACCTGGCAAAAATGCCGTATAAAGAACTTTCTGCAACGCCATCTGTTGACGTTATATTTTGAGTAGCGGCATTCAAAGAAATCACATTTGGTGGTAAATTTTCCCCAAAAGCGGATTGATTTTCCCAATTAAATGACTGTGCAGAAAGACCTACCATAGCGCTGAAACTATGATCGCCAAAATTATTTGCGTAGGTCAGATAATTTTCAAAAATTGGGTTAAACACCTGACTCTTAGTCCTATTTAAAGATGATAAGGTTATAAGTCTCCGCGTCAATTCATATTCCGGATTGTAAGTCATATTATTTTGATATTGAAATTCCAATCCTGCAGTAGCCTTATAGGTTAAGCCATCGATTATTTCCCACTCTGCATAAACAGAACCGAATATCCTATATCTATCCTCATCTCTTTGATTTAAAAAATGATCAGCTACCGGATTTCTGGCATCCTGACCTTCGTCCGTATCGGGCCATCCAAATCCGCCAAGGAATGAATCGTCATAAACTGAAACAAAAGGAGATTGTTTTATTGCATGCTCCTGGGATCTCCGACCACCCTGACCCTCAACACGTCGTCTGTATGTCTTTGAAATCAAGACAGATTCACCGAATTTTATACGTTTTCCTATTTTATAATCAGAATTCAATCTTAATGAGAACCGGTCAAATTTTGTATTTATAATATTTCCCTCTTGGTTGAAATAGTTTAATCCAATACTAAAAGTAGCATGCTCATTTCCACCTGAAAGACCTAAATTATAGTTTTGAATGGGGGCACTATTGGTAAACATTTCTCTCTGCCAATCTGTATCAACATTTCGCGGAGTGGCTCCATTTGCAAAAGCTCCGGGTATATCTCCATCTGGCTGACTGTGTAATTCATTCAGATAGGTGGCATAACCATCCGCATCCAGCACATCGTGAAAATTATTCATGCTCTGTGTGCCGTAATAAGCATCAAAGTTTACCCTTACAGGACCCTGTTTACCTCTTTTTGTCGTAATTATAATTACTCCACCAGAGGCCCTTGTTCCATAGATTGCGGCAGCAGATGCATCTTTCAAAATATCAATAGACTCTATGTCATCCGGGCTAAGACTGTTGAGGAAACTATATCCTAAATCGCTTTGTCCTCCCTCTTTAATTGGTACACCGTCAATTACATAAAGCGGTGTTTCTGTATTGAATGTTCCAACGCCACGAATATTTACCTGGAAAGTTCCCCCGGGCTGACCGCCACCAGTATTTGTTACTGTCACACCGGCTACTCTACCTTGCAGTGCCTGGTTTACATTGACAACTGGAACGCTTTTTACTTCATCCATATTAAGGGAAGCTACAGCCCCCGTGACCACGCCCCTCTCTTGAGTTCCATATCCAACAACTACAATTTCTGAAAGTGATTTAATATCCGGATTAAGCGTTAAATCAATTATTGTTCTACTTCCTACGATTACCTGTTCAGTTATAAACCCGACAGAACTAAATACCAACACTGAATTTTCTGCAGGGACTTCAAGCGAATAATTGCCTTGTATATCGGTCACAGTTCCGATACTGGTTCCCTGAACCATAATATTCACTCCCGGCAATTCAGAATCATCTTCTCCCGATAGCACTTTGCCAGAAATTGTTACTCCCTGGAATATCCCTGAATTAATTAGATCTTCATCTACCGATTTGCCCAAGAATTTTTTCTTGGAAACAAAAATATTGTCGTTTATCCGTTTAAAGCTTAAATCAGTAGATTTCGAAATGCTTCGTAAAATATCCGCAAGGGACTCGTTTGAAGCATTTGTTGTTATAGACTGTACTGTCTCAATAGTTTTTTGTTCAAATGCAAATTTGAAATTTGTTTTCTCTGCGATGGCGTCTAATGTTTGAGCGAGAGATGCATCCTCAAGGTCAATACTCAAATACACATCTTCAATACTTACGTCTTTCTGAGCAAGTCCATCACTGGCAATTAGCAGGCCTGTAAAGCATAATTGTACTACAAGACCATAAAATAATAATTTAGACATAAAGAAAAGTTGTCGTAATAATTTCCATTTCATAACTTTAAATGTTTTAGTGAAATATTGTTTTCATTAACTTGAATTACTCTTGAGTCAGGTATCAGTCTCCAAACTTACCTGGCTCGAGGGTTTTCTTTTTAGCTTGTATTTATTTTCATTGTTATTTTTATTTTAGTTTATAAACACTTTATCTCCGGTTATTTTATAATCGAATTCATCTGTACTCATTCCCGTCAATACAGCATCAAGGCTTAAATCCGCAAATTGACCAGTATATCCTCCTTCAAATACTGGCTTTAGCTCATAAATAAATTTTACATTATACCACCGCTCTAAGGTAGATTGCACCTCATCAAAGGATGCCCTTTCAAAAACTATTATATTATTCTTCCATGCTGTAATTTTTTGTACATCAAAATCCACAACCTCAATTTCTTCACCGTCTTTGTCTATTTTAGCCATTTTTTGAGGCGTGAGATTTACCGGTTCCTTTTCACCTGCTTTTATTTCTACTTTCCCTTCTACCAACGCCACTTTAATGCAACAATCTTCAGGATATGCCGAAATATTAAATGAGGTTCCTAAAACTTTGGTCTGCACACCTTGGGATTTTACGACAAATGGCCAATCATTATAATGAGCAATATCAAAATAAGCTTCACCAAAAAGTGTCACTTCACGAACTTTATCACTAAATTCTTCAGGATAAGTGATAAAGCTTTCGGAGTTCAATTTTACCCTGGTCCCATCCCGAAATGTGATCGTCAATTTTTGCCCTTTACCAGCTTCCTTTTTAATAATGTTTTTGCTATCGTTATAATTTACAACTTCCTCATTATCAAAAGTATTGAGATACCAACTTGTAGCAAATGCAATGGATACAACTATAAGTAAGGAAGCGGCTATTCGCAACAACCAGTGGTTTCTTTTTTCACCTCTTTGATCATACAAGTTGATAATATTATCCTTGTCAGCATTAGTAAGATTAATTTTTCTCTTGAAATTAATGGCCTCCGTCTGATATTCTTCCTCTGACAACGGTTGATAAAATTCGATAATCAAAGATTTGGCCTGCTCAAATAGCTCTGCATTACCTACATGTTCATTTAGCCAATTTTTCCAATAATCGCCTTCGTCAATGTTTGGATTTAATATATGTTGCCGAAAACTTTTATCGGTCAATAAATCTTCAATACCCTTTCTCATCTAATAATAATTTGTTCTTTATTAGGTAGATATTGTAAAAATCAAATGGTACTCAAAAAAATTACTTTTTTTTCAACTTAAATGATTCCCTAAGAGAGACCATTGCGCGGTGTGTAAGGTTTTTAATGGATTGATACTTAAGTTCTGTGATTTGTTGGATCTCATCAATGGTCAGACCTTCGTAGTATTGCATAAAAATTATTTCTCTTTGATTTTTTGAAAGCCTCTGAATTGCTGAATCCAATATTACTTTTTTATCTTCTTTTATTTGATTATTAATCAGTACGCGCTCTCTTGAAAAAACTACATCAATATTATAGTGGCCGTTTTCATCAAACGAAAGACTTCGATTTGTTTTTTTAAGTTTTTTAATAAGAATATGCCATATTGACTGAAGCAAATATGAACGAACTTTTGAAACCTTATTGAGATTTTCCTTCTTTTCCCATAACTGAATAAAAAGCTCCTGGACACAGTCCTTACTCAAATCTTTATCACCGCAGATTTTAAAAGCATAACTATATAAAACCTGATAATTAAAACGGTATAGATCTTCAATTGCTTTTTGGTTACCCCCCCTAAGCTGATCCCATAAAAATTCATTATCACTATTGTCCAATTGTCTTTCTGCCATTTCTATTCAACACTTTCAGAGACTGGAATAAACTTCATTTTAACATAAAATTTAATTGCAAACATACTATTCAATACTGATTATTCTTGTGGCCATTTTGCATTTGGCAATAGACTTATTCTGATAATAAATTGACACCATGAATATCAATTTATTTACGCAAATTCTGCAAGTTCTCTATCAATTTTCTTTGCGAAAACTGTATAAAAACCATCAAATTGATTAAAAAGATAAATATTACTCAATAACTTATTTGAAAATTAGTTTCACCAAATAATTATTTACATTAGTATTTAGATTTCAATAACGCTATCTGATAACCTTAGTGATTTTATTGTGATTCCGGTATTTAATTATTCATGCAAAATTCAGCCCCAATGAAAAGTGCACCCTACTTCGACAAAAACCACAACAGAAGAAAATTCATTAAAAATGCCACTACTGCTGCAGCAGCCTTTACCATTGTGCCGAGATTTGTTCTCGGTGGGAATGGTCATTTACCGCCAAGCGATACGCTGTATATCGGCGGTATTGGCGTCGGAGGCAAAGGTACCTCTGACCTTACTTCTATTGCAGAAAGCCCCAATGCTAAAATCGTCTATTTATGTGATGTAGATGATCGGATGGCCGTAAAATCAAAAAAGAATTTTCCGAAAGCTAAATATTATAAAGACTTCCGTGTAATGTTGGACAAGGAGGGTAAAAGTATTGATGCTGTTACAGTTTCAACTCCTGACCATACGCATGCGGTAGCTGCAATGGCAGCAATGGAAATGGGAAAGCATGTCTATGTGCAAAAGCCTTTGACTCACAGTATCAAGGAAGCGAGGTTGCTGGCTGAAGCCGCAAAAAGAAATCAGGTGATTACTCAAATGGGCAACCAATGGGCATCTGGAGATCATGTGAGAAGGATGAAGGAAGTTGTGGATGCAGGACTGATAGGCGATGTGACAAAAGTATATGCCTGGACCAACAGACCAGTTTGGCCGCAAGGAATACCCACCCCAACCGGGAAATATGACATTCCTAAAGAATTGGATTGGGATCTTTGGCTTGGACCTGAATCAAAAATTGACTTTAATCCGGCTTATCTTCCTTTCAACTGGAGAGGGTGGTGGAAATTTGGCACTGGTGCTTTAGGAGATATGGGCTGCCACATTATGGACCCTGTATTTAGAATCCTGCCAATTGATTTTCCAACAGAGGTAGAATGTAGTACCAGTACAGCATGGTCAGGTTTCTTCCAGGTTGCAAATTATTCAGATAGTTGTCCGGCTTCTTCGATTATACATCTCAAGTTTCCAAAAAAGGACGGATCCGGGAACTTGAAACTAACATGGATGGACGGTGGATTATTGCCGGAAACTCCGGAAGAGTTGCTGCCAACAGATGACCTCGGTGACATGAGCAATGGTGTGATTTTTGAAGGGACTAAAGGAAAGATGATTGGGAATTATTCAAAAGCTCCAACATTACTCCCAACCAGCAGAATGCCCGAACTGGAAGCACTTCCAAAAACATTGAAAAGAATTCCGGAAGGACACTACGTGGACTGGGTAAATGCTTGTATGAAAGGATATGGCAATGCCGAAGTCAGCTCGCCTTTTGAATATGCCGGGCCATTTACAGAAGCTGTGCTTATGGGAAATCTTGCCATTAGAAGTTACCAGTACCAGTTGAAAAATAAGAAAGGTGACATTAGCTACCCAGGGAGAAAGAAGCTCTTCTGGGATGCCAAAAACATGAAAATCACCAACTTTGATGAAGCCAACGATTTTGTGATGAGTAAATACAGAGAAGGCTGGAAGTTGTAGTAATTAAAGTTTATTTCACTAAACCACTATGTTTGGCGAAAATATGGTGGTTTAGTTCTGATGCCAATTTTTTTAATAAAAGTTTCTGAAAAGTTTACGGTGATTAGGGCATTATAATAAATGGAAATTTATATTCTGACCCTCATCTGAAATCCGATATTTGATTTTGTATCGCCGTTAATCTCCTCCAACCCGGAGCCAATACTTTCTCTACTGGAATACTTAGTTTGTGAAAACTTCAACCAAAAAGAGAGGGAACGAGAAACGACATATTTTCCTACAAGATAGTATCGAACACCTTTATCATAAAAAGAAGGGATACTATACACGTAAAGTAAATCTCTTTCGTAAATGTACTGGCGACTGTCATAGTCATCAGTATCAAACAGGGCAAACCTGGCAGACAATGCATATCTGGCATGCTTGTAATTTAAATCCTGTGCAATGATAAATCCGTTGCTGTTCAAACCTGCAAAATCGACGTCGCTCCACTGCAACCTCGTTTTTAGAGAAAAGTGATCATCTAAATCATATTTCATGTCGAATAATACCCTCTTTGTCGTTTGTGTCTCGATTCTTACAAGAGGTTCATTCTTAATCTTGTTATTCAGGTCTTTTGCCTTTTGCCGGTATTGAAATCGGAAATTCAATTTTCTGCTGTAGGCATAGGTTGCTGCTGCCATAATATCATGTCCGTCCGATGGTGCATTTACACGGTATTTAAGCCATGGGAACATGAAATAATCGTAGTAAAAAGAGACTATTAACTTCGGAACAGGCAATATCTTTAACCCCCAATAAATTCCCTGCTCATTACCGATTTTTGAATTTTCACCAAAAGCGTTCCCATAAAATGAATGATATTCCTTGCCATAATTTCTGTAATGCACCGATGCCTGGACCTGCGATGATAAGCTTGCAATTATGCCAGTTGATATAGCTTTTCCGGAACTTTTGGAAATGGCCATTTCTCCAAAGGCATGAATGTTTTTGAGATGATAATTAAAATACATACCTCCGAGATGATTTGATACGCCAACGAAGTCAAATTGATTGTATTTTTTAGTGTTCGGTATCAGCGGCACATTATAATTTGTAAATAAGCCATTCAATCCAATCTCTAACTTCTGATTGCGGCTTTTATAATTTATATTTCCCCCTATAGATTGATCAGAAAGTTGATGTTTTGCATTTATCTCTGACGCAGTTCTGTGCAAACCAACTGTCTGAATATAGGAAATAAAATGATCTCTATCATCATAAGAATCCTCTCTGATAATAGCATCTCTTCTGACAAATGAGTAAAATCCGTTGAATTCAAACGATTTTAAATTAGTAGAAAAAGCTGCGCCGCTAAAATCTTTATTCTCATAAACTGACCTGTATGGCCTCAGACCCATATTATTCCTTCTTACAGTAGTAACGGGTTCGAACCCTTTTCCAATTCTAAAACCCGATCCAAAAACCAATCCCTGCCCATAATCCATATTAAAGTCGCCGATAATGATCTTTTTAAAAATCCATCGATTCTCAATCATTGCATGAAATGAATAATAGTCCAATCCATATCTCGATGTATTCGGATCCCAGATCAACTTTTCTCCGGGGTCTTTTTCAACAGTAAATCCAAAACTATATTCTCCTGATTTTGAATAAAGATACCTTGCGTACAATCTATTTGGATCGCCGGCATACCTTGAATTAATTTTTCCTGAGCTTGTAGTATCCGGTGATGTATATCCTTTTTTTTGTTCGAGAACAGTTTGATATCTTATGAAAACTTCATGATTATCAGGCCTTTCAAGATTTCTCCTAAATGATGCTCTTTTGTTTAGTTCCACTACGACAAAAGGGATCAGCCGCTGAGCCGTTTCTAAATCAAAGCCATCAATGGTTGTCAATTCATATACAGAAATAAATTTTCCATATTTAAGCCGGTAATCAATAATGCCAGTTATCTGTTCTTCACTTAAGAAAAAAAGCGCCTGCAAATCGGCTCTGACTAAAGTGTTCAGATCAAGTGGATTTGAATATAATGTGAAAAGCCTGTCATAAAGGTCGTTGTAATCCAGGTCATATTCTTGTGATGGTAACAGGTTTTCTATTATACGTTCAAAATCAAGGTTTTCAGTTACTTCTTTTTGAGCTCTTACCTGATGGGTAAAAATTACTAAAAAAGAAATAAGTAAAATCCTTCTATTTCTCATTGCTTCTTATGATAAGTGAATGATACAGAAGCTTGATGAGAAGTTCCTAAATATTCATGAGTACTAATAGCATACCCTATATTAAACCGCCCTAAATCTATCCCTAAACCAAAAAAGCTTTTAAATGGGTTGGTGTTAAGTCCTGTTCTCAAATAAACCTTATGGATAACATATTCAATCCCAGCTTTAAAAACCGGGTCAAAATCAACGTCTTTATAAATATCAAAATACAGGCTGAGCGTTTCAATTGGCTTATAAGATATTCCTGCTTTCATCACTACCGGCAACTTCGTTTTTTCAGTATTATTTAGCTCAGAAAGAGTAAAATTCGATATATATGCTGCAAAAGAAAACTTCGGAATCAACTCAACAATCCCACCGAGATCAAAGAACATCGCGCCTGCCGTTCCAAAATCTTCGATTCTCATTTGAAAATAATTAACTCTTAATCCAAGACGGACAAATCCAATTTTATTTCCAAAAGCTGCTGAAGCGATTTGCTCATTATATAATTCATCTCCGAACCTTACTACAGAGGCCCCTATATTGCCCCATT
The DNA here is from genome assembly GCA_024280115.1 of Bacteroidota bacterium. Classification (GTDB taxonomy): domain Bacteria; phylum Bacteroidota; class Bacteroidia; order Cytophagales; family Cyclobacteriaceae; genus JAAUQL01. The sequence continues at coordinate 18,136 of JAJRQT010000169.1, forward strand.
TAATAGGCTGAATAGCTCCAACCGCCACTTTGTTAAATCCATCAATTCCATAATACCGGTCATAACTAAAAAACACAGTTCCATTTTCAACGCCGGAAATCCCGCCGACATTATTGAAAATTGACCATTCATCAGCAATATTTGAATTGCTGTTACCGACACCTTTTGATCTTGCCCCTATATTATAATCTGTTGTTTGAGAATATAAAATTTCTGCTTTTAGAAAAAATACGAGGAGAATCGTTGCGATTACTTTCATATTCAAAATTTGAAAATAGCGACTAATCAATGATTTTCAAACTTTCATGACTATTTGGGGATATTTCTGAAAATTCTTTGTTGGAATTTATGTAAGGTATTACTCATGGTATTCAATTTATTATTGAAAATAGATTGTTTATCTTGGCAAGGGCTTTGAATAAATTTTTGTGAGAAACAGGATATTAGAGAAAAGGTATAATTACAAATTGGCTTTTGATTGGTTCAAAAAAAAGCATTGGAAACCATTCAAATTTCAGTTAGATACCTGGGATGCATTTTTAGATGGGAAATCCGGATTATTAAATGCGCCAACGGGAAGTGGAAAAACCTATGCAATGTGGATTCCCTGTGTTATGGAATTGCTTGAAACCCAAAAACGAGCAAAAGGCCATGAACTGAAAGGTCTCCGAATAATTTGGATTACACCGTTACGTGCCCTGTCAAAAGATATTTGCAATGCATTACAGACTATTTGCAATGACTTGAAACTCGATTGGCAAATAGCAATAAGAACAGGAGATACGCCGACAAGTCAAAGAGTAAAACAATTAAAAAAAGCACCAATTTGCTTAATCACCACACCTGAAAGTCTTCACATTTTATTTAGTCAAAAACAGTCAGCATCGTATTTCAATAGTGTACGGGCAATTATCGTGGATGAGTGGCATGAACTTCTTAGCACTAAAAGAGGCATTCAAACCGAATTGGTAATTTCGAGAATTAAGAATTTGTCAAATTACAATCTCAAAACCTGGGGTATTTCCGCAACGATTGGGAATTTGGAAGAAGCTCTTGGTGTACTTCTTGGCCCTGAATACAAGGGAGAAAGATGCTTGATCAAAGCTCAAATAGAAAAAAAAATAGAGATTGAGACTATTATCCCGGATAAGATTGACAGATTCCCATGGGCCGGTCATCTCGGTTTAAAATTACTTCCTCAATTGATACCCATAATTGATAGAAGTACAACCACTCTCCTTTTTACGAACACCAGATCGCAAACTGAGATCTGGTATCGTGAAATACTAAATAAGAAACCCGAATATGCCGGAATAATGGCTATGCATCACGGATCAATAGAAAATCATCTGAGGACTTGGGTAGAGGATGCTTTGAGGTTGGGAAAACTAAAATTAGTTGTCTGCACATCAAGTCTCGACCTCGGTGTGGATTTTTCTCCAGTTGAAACAATTATTCAAGTTGGCGGGCCCAAGGGTGTTTCCAGGTTTATGCAAAGAGCGGGACGAAGTGGACATCAACCTGATGGATTGAGTAAAATTTATTTCGTCCCTACACATTCGCTTGAACTTGTTGAAGGAGCAGCGTTAAAAATGGCCGCAAAAAATAACATCCATGAAAACCGCCCTCCCATAAAGAATTCACTGGATGTTCTTATACAATATTTAGTCACCCTATCTGTAGGGACCGGTTTTGATGAATCCACAATATTGAGAGAAATTAAAAATACATCTGCATATCAAAACATCACAGACGTAGAATGGAATTGGGCTCTGGAATTTATAACGTCAGGAGGCAAGAGCCTTTCAAATTATTCTGAATATTCCAGGGTGGAGCGAAAAAATAAGAGTTATGCAGTTTCAAATAAAAGATTTAGCACAAAACATCGATTATCCATTGGTACCATCGTTGGAGACCCTGTTTTAAATGTGAGGTTTAATAGTGGAGGATATTTGGGTACCATTGAAGAAAGCTTTGTTACCTCATTAAATGTTGGAGATGTTTTTTGGTTTGGCGGCAGACCGTGTGAGTTTGTTAAAATAAAGGATATGACAGTGTACGTCAATAAATCAAAAAGAAAGGGTGGTAAAATACCCGTATGGGGTGGAGGAAGACTGCCACTTTCATCTAAATTAGCTGAATTGATTCGTGAAAAACTTGAAGATGCAAAACACGGAATTTTTAATGAAATAGAAATGCAAAAGTTGAAACCAACCATTGAACTTCAACAACTATGGTCAGATGTACCCGGAGTTTCTACGCTATTGATTGAAAGAACCAACTCCAAAGATGGATTTCATATATTCATCTATCCTTTTGAAGGCAGGTTCGTGCATGAAATATTGAGTGCATTGATTGCTTATAGAATATCCAAAATCAAACCATTTACGTTTTCAATTGCCATGAATGATTATGGTTTTGAGTTACTTTCAGATCAGGATATTCCTATTGAAGAGGCTTTGGAGCAGGATTTATTTTCCATAGAAAATTTAATGGAAGATATAGAAGAATGTATTAATCACTCAGGGTTGGCAAAGATGAAATTTCGTGATATAGCAACAATTGCAGGTCTGATTTTTAAAGGATACCCTGGGAAAATAATATCCAATAAACATCTACAATCCAATTCGAGTTTGCTTTTTGAAGTATTTACTCAGTACGATCCATCCAATCTATTAATCAGGCAAGCACAGGAAGAAGTTATAACCCTTCAACTTGATTATCAACGATTGGTGAAAGCCTTGAAAAGAATAAATAGCCAGGAGATCATTCTTAAATATACAGAAAGAGTTACCCCTTTTGCCTTTCCAATTATGGCAGACAGGCTTCGACAAAAACTTACAACAGAGAAAATATCGGACAGAATAATAAGACTACAGAAACAATTAGAAGAAATTGCCGGATAATTTATTCAGCTCTTGTCCATTTTGCGGTTCTTCCAATTAAAGATATTCCTATATAACCGCGAACGTGCAGGTCTCCATCTTTTTGAAGTTTTATTATGCAGCTATAAGTTTTTCCGCTTTTGGGATCGTAAATATCACCGTCTTCCCATTGACCGTCATCGAATTCGAAATCCGTTAGAATCACAAGTCCGACTTTTTTTCTTTTTTGCAATTCAGGGTCTGGATTGTTTTCATCATAAGCAGATATGTCTTCGCCAGTTTTATGCCAAACTATTTTTCCATAAAACTTGCCATTTTCTTTATAGACTTTGATTTTAGCGTCTTTTTCTTCGTTAAACCAAACGCCTAAAATGGCATCTGGATTGGCTTGTGCATACAAATTACTTGAAATAATACTGGTGATTGCAAAAAGTAATAAAAAAGAATATTTCGATTTCATTTGAGTAAATTTTATTAATAAATAGTTTTAGCTAATATACAACAAAGGCAGCCTGGAAGATGGGTTTTTATCATTAGAATGCATAAATATAATTTGAAAGATTTTAAGTTTTATCATTTAGAGCAAAATCTTTTGCTTCACCCATACAAATCATTATTCTGGGCTGAACAAAAAATCCTCTTTTTTTCTGATGTTCATTTCGGAAAAGCTACTCATTTTCGGAAATCCGGGATTCCTATTTCCGAAGAAATACACCATGAGGATTTTAGTAGAATTATTTTTCTTATTAATCATTATCAACCACAGAGGGTCATCATTCTTGGTGATCTTTTTCACAGCGCATATAATTCTTCATGGAAGATATTTAAAATATTTTGTGAAACTGAAATAACAATAAAACTTGAATTGGTCATGGGTAACCATGATATAATGGATTATAAGCAATACGACTTTCTGCAATTGCATACAGGTAATCTGATCATTGATCCATTCATACTATCTCATAAACCTCTGAATAATAAGGAGATTAACAATTATTATAATCTTTGCGGACATATTCATCCTTCAATAAAAATATCGGGTACGGCAAAACAATCTTTCAGAGTTGAATGTTTTTATTTTACCAAAAATCAAGGCATATTGCCAGCCTTCGGGAATTTCACTGGCACCTCCAAAATGACCAGAAATACTCCTGAGGATGAAATATTTGCAGTAACTGAGGATGAAATCATACATTTGACATAAAATAATCAAATTGAATAGCGTGTTATTTTGAGTAATTAGATATTAATTTTATTATTTTACGATATAAATCAGGTTACCTGTTGAATTTATCATGTATAAAAGGCTGAGGGCGAAATGAAGGACAACGAAGTTTTACTAAAAATTTCAAAAGGCGATGAAGGTGCCCTTGATTACTTATATAAAAAGTATTATCGTATGATGACCAATTTGGTCATTAGAAACAATGGTACTGAACAAGAAGCAAAGGATATTTACCAGGATGCACTAATTGTTTTTTGGCAAAAAGCGACAAGTGGAAAATTAGTCCTTACTTCAAAGATTAGTACATTTATATATAGCATCTGCTTAAACCTTTGGAGAAAAGAACTTGAGAGAAAAAGCAGGTTGGTGCACGACCAGAAAGATGGCGCTCAGTATTCCAGCCATGAGCAGGAAGAAAAAGCAAAAATCATTCACGATTGTATCAATAGCATGGGTGAAACATGTAGGAAAATATTGTCGTACCACTATTTCGACGGTTTGTCCATGACAGACATAGCAGAGAAGTTAGGTTATGCCAATACGGATACGGCTAAAACTAAAAAATATAAATGTAAACAAAAGTTATATCAGTTAGTTAAATCAAAATATTCAAAGAGCGACTTTTTAGATTAGTAAGCAATGAATAATAATATGACAAATAAGGAATTTGTAAACAGTTATTTCGACAATGAGTTGTCAAAAACAGAGCGTTTGGATTTCGAACAAAAACTCCAGCACGACTCCGATCTAAAAGAAGAGTACAATTTCCAAAATGATGTTATTAACGGAATTAAAGAAACGAGAAGACTTGAACTGAAAAGTCGGTTGAGTAATATTCCTATCAGTACACCAATCTATCAAACAATTGGGTTCAAAGCCATTGCAATTGCATCAATTTCCACCGGTATCGGTGTAGGAGTTTATTATTTGATTGAAAATAATAGTATTCAACTTTCTGATGTTGACTTGAACAAAAACCAAATAACATTATCAGAGGATCAGAATATACCAGAAATACCAGAAGCAATTACTCCAATTATTAAGCAAGAAATAAAAGGTGAAAAGATGCTTAATAGTTTCCCTCAGAAAAAAACAAATTCAGAAATAGTTACCAAGAATACAGAAGCTAAAGTCGAACCTAAAATTATACAACCTAATGTGATTCAACCGGATGTTGTTGAAACATTTGAAGACGAGGACATCAATAGCGAGGATATTTCTGTTGAGAATCCAGTCAATAACCTGGATAACATAAAAGATAATGTAGAAAGTACCGTAGAGATAGCAACAGTTAAAGATAGAAGGAATAAGTTTCATTATAAATTTTATGAAAACAAGCTATATCTGCTCGGTAATTTCAATGACATGCCTTATGAAATCATTGAATTGAATTCTAAAGCGAGTAAAAAGTATTTTCTTTATTATAATGGCAGCTTTTACAAATTGGAACCAGGACAGGAAAAACCAGCTCCTCTTGTGAAAATCGAAAATGATAGTCTTGTAAATGAATTGAAAATAATTCAGTTGAATCAGAGCAATTAATTAATTTTGAAAGAAATCTTAAGAGCCTCGAATATTCGGGGCTTTTTTTTGATACACACCTAAGGTCAAAATTTGTCACTCTTTTAATTGTTGATTGTGCCTTCATTTTTATCGTATAGCGATTACTCAATAGAGATTGCTCAACATAAAAACCTACTAAACTAAAGTGCTTGTCTATTTTTATTATTAGCTTTGCGAATTGAAAAATTTGAAGTATCCTATTGAAATACAAAAAGAAAAAAAAACTTGGCAGTTTCCCTTATATAAGTGTTGTTTTTAGTATAACACTGGCGCTTTTCCTAATAGGTCTTTTTGGATTACTCATTTTACATTCAAATAAATTAAAGAATGTAATTCGAGAAAACATAACAATTCAAATCTATCTCGATAAGTTTGTCACAGAAAATGATAAAATAAGAATCAACAAACTTTTAACCAGAAAGAAATATGTCGCGAAGAAGGGAGACAAATCATTAGTAGAATTCGTATCAAAGGAAGATGCAGCCAAACTGTTCATTGAAAATTCTGGTGAGGATTTTATAGAATTTTTAGGTGACAACCCTCTGAGAGATGCTTTTAATATTAAAATTGTACCAGCCTTCCAGCAAATTGACAGTCTGTCAAAAATAAAAACAGAGCTGAGCAAAGTGAATTCTGTGTTTGAGGTTGTTTACGTTCAAAATTTGGTGCAATCAATAAATAAAAACATCACAAAAATTAGTTTAATATTGATTGGATTCACAGTTATCCTGCTTATTACAATCGTTGTGTTAATTAATAATACAATTAAATTGGCCCTTTTCTCCCAGCGCTTTTTGATCAGAAGTATGCAATTGGTTGGTGCTAAAGCCGGGTTTATTGTTCTTCCTTTTATTCGAAGAGCTGGATTACATGGTCTGTCAGCGGGCATATTTGCTGCTTTACTTTTATTTGGTCTGCTGACCTATGCAAACAGCGTAATTGAAGAATTAAAACAGCTTCAATCAACAAACGAATTATTAATACTTTTAGCAATCATTTTATTATTAGGAATTGTGATTGGAATGGCAAGCACATATTCTGCTGTGAAAAAGTATTTAAAAATGTCATTAGACGATTTATATTAATTATGAGTAACAAAGAAAAACTAGCCTTTAAAAAAGCAAATTACATACTAATGCTTGCCGGAATTGGAGTATTAACGCTCGGCTTTTTTATCATGACTATTGATAAAGAAGATTATGGATTTGGTTTTTTCGGTATTACGCTTGGACCAATAGTAGTTATGGTTGGATTTGTCCTTGAGTTTTTTGCTATTTTTCATAAAAGTAAAAAATAGAGTATGAATGCCATTGAAGCACTGTTACTTGGAATTGTTCAGGGATTAACAGAATTTTTACCTGTGAGCAGTTCGGGGCACATTGAATTGGGGAAAGCAATATTAAATATAAATACTACTGACAATCTATTATTTTCCATAGTAGTTCATGGTGCTACTGCATTAAGCACCATCATAGTTTTCAGGAAGGAATTGATGGAGATTTTCAAAGGATTGCTGGAATTTAAAAATAATGATTCGTTTAGATACACAATGAAGATTGTTATTTCCATGATTCCTGTAGGGATAATTGGCGTATTATTTGAGGAAAAAATAGAATCGTTTTTTACTGGAAATGTGCTCTTTGTTGGATCTATGCTGATTGTAACAGGAGCATTACTCACCTTTACCTACTTTGTGAAAAACACCACGAAAGACGTTTCATTTGGGAGATCTATAATAATTGGAATTGCTCAGGCCATTGCCATATTACCAGGGATATCGCGCTCAGGATCTACGATTTCCACCGCATTAATATTAGGAGTGGACAAAGAAAAAGCTACAAAATTTTCGTTTATCATGGTTTTACTCCCTATCCTGGGAGCCACCTTATTAAAATTAAAAGACTACTTTGAAACCCCTTCCATTTCAGGAGGAATAAGTATGTTTGCCCTAATTATCGGTTTTACTGCGGCCTTTCTTTCTGGTTTATTCGCTTGTACATGGATGATCAAAATCGTAAAAAAAGGAAAGCTGATCTACTTTGCTTATTACTGCTTTTTCATTGGTTCGATCGCTATCATCATCAGTTTAATATGAGTGAAATTCCAGTTAATCAAGAAGGAAGGGTGATTCTGATCAACAAGGAGTTGTGGTGGACCTCTTTTGATGTAGTTAAAAAAATAAGAAACCTACTTCGAGTAAAAAAAGTAGGCCACGCCGGGACACTCGATCCCCTCGCAACCGGTCTTTTAATTATATGTGCCGGAAAAAAAACAAAACAAATAAATCAATTCATGAACCTGGAAAAGGAATATACAGGAACCATTATATTAGGAAAAACGACCCCATCTGTTGATCTGGAAACTGATTTCAATAGTGAAAAAACCATTGAACATATCGATGAAAATCAAGTTATACAACTGTCACAAAAGTTTATCGGTCAATTAATGCAGGTTCCACCAATTTATTCTGCTATTAAAAAAGGAGGGGAACCATTGTATAAAAAGGCAAGAAAAGGAGAAACTGTAATAATTGAACCAAGGGCTGTCGAGGCCAAAGAATTTGAAATAACTGAAATTAATTTCCCGGAAATAAAATTCCGGCTTGTTTGCTCCAAAGGTTTTTATGTGAGAAGCCTAGTCAGGGACTTTGGTGATGATCTTGGTGTGGGGGCTTGTATGACCGCCCTGGAGAGAACTAGAATTGGTAAATTCAGATTGGAAGACGCACAAACTATTGATGATTTTAAAAATGAATTATTAACCATGAATTCATGAAGATATATAATGGACTTGATGAATTTAGAAAACTTGATTTTGCTGTAGTTACCAGCGGCACTTTCGATGGAGTACACTTTGGCCACCAGAAAATTCTCCAAAGACTTGAAGAAATTACAAGAAAAAATAATGGAGAATCCGTGCTTTTGACATATTGGCCCCATCCTCGTCTTGTACTATATCCGGAACAGGAATTATTTCTCCTTTCATCCATAGAAGAAAAATCCAAATTACTAAGTCAAAAAAATGTTGATCACTTGGTGATAATTCCATTTACAACTGATTTTTCTAACCTTAATTCAGAGGATTTCATCAAAAATATTTTGGTCGATAAAATTGGTACAAAGAAGCTTGTAATTGGTTATGATCATAAATTCGGGAAGAATAGATCGGGGAGCTTTGAAGAACTTAAAAAGGATGGACCGATCTATGGTTTTGATGTGGAGGAAATACCCAAGCAAATGATTGAGCATAATGCGGTCAGTTCTACGAAAATCCGAAAAGCGTTGGCAGAAGGTCGTGTAGAAATAGCCAATGAATACCTTGGAAGACCCTTTTGTATCAATGGGGTAGTTATTGAAGGAGATAAAATTGGACGTACGCTTGATTTTCCAACTGCAAATATTGAAGTAAAATTTAAAAATAAGTTGATCCCAGCCGAAGGAATATATGCTGTAAAAACCATAATAGAAGATAACTATTATAAAGGCATGCTCAATATTGGTTACCGGCCGACATTTGGTGGCGTACAAAAGAGAGTGGAAGTAAATATTTTTGATTTTGATCAGGATATATACAGAAAAGAAATTACCGTTGAGTTTTATCACAAAATCAGATCTGAAGTAAAATTTGAAAATGTAGGCGCATTAAAATCTCAACTCCAAAAAGATAAATCAGAAGTAATACAAATTCTTAAAAATTACTAATGCAATATGAACAATTCTAAAATCACATTTGATGTAGAACTTGATCAGGAAAATGTCCCTAAAAAAATAACCTGGAATGCTACAGACAATCCACAAGGTGACAAACCTTCAGAAACTAAAGCGGTAAGTATTGCACTATGGGATCATGTCGCTAAACAATCACTTCGGATAGACCTCTGGGCAAAAGACATGCCTGTTGATGAAATGAAAAAATTCTATGTAGAGTGTCTGGCTGGCCTGGGAGATAGCATTAAAAGATCGACTGATGATGAGCACATGGCACATGAGATTCATGAACTTTGTGAAAAATTAGCCGATCATGTAAATAGTCAGGAAAACAAATGATAATTGTTGAACCTGGGTATTGTCATCTCTATTTATAAAATCCATATCCCCCAATTCAGATATAACCCAATTGACCTAAGAAATTAAATTAATGGATATTTTTTAAATTCTTAACCCCCAAATTGGGTTAGTATTTTAATATAGTTGTCAATAAAAATTTCACACCATATAGGTGATTACATGATAATGATGTTTGAGTTAGATTTATAGAATTCTAATCGCAACTTCATTATGCAGGCACATTCCAGAAAAATCAACTTGATTCTGACCATTATATTTGCATTCGTTTTCAATTATTCTAAAGCAGATAAAAGGCACCTGGGCTTTGGTTTTGATTCTGAAAAGGAGACAGTGACGATTCCTTTTAAAAGCATTAAAAATCTCATCATCATTGAATCTGTAATCGATGGAAAAAATAAACTAAACCTGATATTGGATACTGGTATCCGCTCACTGGTTTTGTTTGACAAATCGTATATTCCGAAAATAAGTGATAAAACTTTTGATATTAAATTCTCGGGAACCGGTTTAGACGGCCCTATTTCTGCGGAAGTTTCTGTTGATCACGATCTGAGGATATGTGATGATATAATTGCTTATCAAATAAATGCTGTCATTCTAAAAAAATCAAACAATTATCTAAAAGAATTAAGTGGCATTAAAATTCATGGAGTATTTGGGTATCAATTATTCTCACGCTTCCGAGTGAGAATTGATTATAAGAATAAACTCCTTACATTATCAGAACCAAATAAAATGAATAGAATAGGCGGTTTTGAAGCAGTTCCATTAACCATTCATGATACTAAGCCTTTTATTAAAGCTGAAATATTCACTGAGAACAACAAGTTGCAACGGCTTAATTTAATATTAGATTTAGGAGCAAATCACAGATTACTGATCCTCCAAAAGGATGGTTTTACCAATTCATCAAAAAAAGCATCCAATTATCAAAGAATTGCAGAGGGGTTGAGTGGATCGATATTTGGAGTAAAGACCTATGCGAAAAAAATAAAGCTTGGCTCAATTGAATACACAAATACAGAAGTTCTGATTCCTTCAAAAAAAACATATATAAATGAATCCCCAGGAATAGAAAAACATGGATCTCTAGGTGCCAGGATATTTAATGATTCAATTATTATTGTCGATTACATCAACGGTTATCTATTCATTGAATATCAAAATAAAAAGTCAAAAACTTCGGATAGTGACCTTGTAGCAATGTCACCGAACCAATAGGATTATTTTGCAAAATAACATAACCCCCAATAGGCATTCTAACCGTTCCATTTTTTGCATTGTCGAGAACTTTTATTATAACTGACTTAGATCATTATTTTTAATTAAATCAGGGGCTATATTGCGCCAAATTTTTATTAATACAATTCAAATAATTTTCTTTTAGATGAAAGGATATAAAATCATCGTCCTTGCAAAACAAGTTCCCGATACTCGTAATGTGGGTAAGGACGCGATGAAAGCTAACGGAACAGTCAATAGGGCTGCGCTTCCTGCGGTATTCAACCCGGAAGATTTAAAAGCACTTGAGCAGGCGTTGAGGATAAAGGATGAAAATCCGGGAACCACGGTCACTCTACTTACTATGGGGCCGGGCAGGGCTGCAGAAATTATCCGTGAAGGACTGTACCGTGGAGCCGATGACGGCATATTAATAACTGACAGAAAGTTCGCAGGTTCAGATACCCTGGCAACCTCATATGCTATATCCCTCGCAATAAAAAAGCTTTCACCATATGATTTAATACTTTCAGGAAGACAAGCTATCGACGGGGATACTGCCCAGGTAGGGCCGCAGGCTGCCGAGAAAATAGGCATTCCTCAAATTACTTATTGTGAGGAAGTAGTTGCAATTACAAAGAAAAGTATTCAAATAAAAAGAAGACTTGAAAGAGGTGTAGAGACAGTGGAAGCTCCTTTGCCAGTATTAGTTACAGTACATGGTTCAGCACCGGATTGCAGATCCCGGAATGCCAAATTGCTCATGAAATATAAACATGCCGAAACAGTTACAGAGAGGCAAGACGGAACAGATGACTATCTCGAACTTCATGATGCCAGGCCTTATTTAAATATTCATGAGTGGACAGTCGATGATCTGAACGCCGATGAAGAATGGTTGGGACTTTCGGGTTCTCCAACAAAAGTAAAGAAAGTAACAAATGTTGTTTTCACTGCAAAGGAATCTAAAGTATTGGGTGATAAAGATGATGAAATTGAGGAACTTATCCAGGAATTGCTGGAGAATCATACCATCGGTTAATTATTTTTTAATTGATTAAAATAAAATATAGTGAATAATATAATTGTTTATTGTGAAATTGAGGATGGCATCCTTGCAGATGTCAGTCTCGAATTACTCACTAAAGGAAGAAAACTTGCTGATGAACTGAAATGTGAATTAGAAGCGGTTGTGATCAGCAATGAAGTTGAGGGAATCGAAAAAGTAATATTACCCTATGGCGTTGATACTCTTTTCCTTGCACAAGAAGAAAGGCTTTACCCATATTTAACTCTTCCTCACACAAGTATTCTCACAAAGCTCCTCTCGGATGAAAAACCACAAATTGCATTATTCGGTGCAACTTCAATTGGTCGCGATCTTGCACCGAGGATTGCTTCGGCATTAAGATGTGGTTTGACTGCAGATTGCACGAGCCTGGAAATTGGAGAGCATCGGGATAAAAAGCAAAAGAAAGACTACAAAGACCTACTTCTTCAGATCCGTCCGGCTTTTGGAGGAAATATAATAGCTACAATCATCAATCCTGAAACAAGGCCACAAATGGCAACCGTACGTGAAGGTGTGATGAAAAAAGAAATTTATGCACCAAATTATAAGGGGAAAGTCAATATCCTCGATACCTCAAAATATATAAATGAGGAGGACTTTATAGTAAAAATTCTCGAACGGCATATCGAAAAGAAAAAGATTGATATAAAAAATTCTCATATCATCGTTTCAGGAGGTTATGGAGTTGGATCTAAAGAAAACTTTGAATTACTTTTTGAATTGGCTGATGTGCTCGGTGGAGACGTCGGAGGGTCAAGAGCCGCAGTAGATGCCGGTTTCATCCCTCATGAAAGGCAAGTTGGCCAAACGGGGATCACTGTAAGGCCGCACCTGTATATTGCCTGCGGTATTTCCGGCGCAGTGCAACACCGGGCAGGAATGGAAGAATCCGCCATGATCATTTCAATAAATAAGGATGCAGAAGCACCAATTAATAACATTGCAGATTATGCGATTATTGGTGATGTTGGTGATGTCCTCCCTAAAATGATTAAGTATTATAAAAAGAACGCCAAATAATTTGGTCAACATTTTTTGACATTAAAGAATATAATCATGTCCAATTTCTATAGTGATAATAAACATATAAAATTTCATCTTGGTCATCCGTTGATGAAGAAAATCATTTCTATGAGAGAAATGGATTTTGCTGATAAAGACAATTTTGAGTACGCACCAAGAGATTTTGAAGATGCTATTGACAGCTATGAAAAAGTTCTTGAAATTGTTGGTGAAATTGCAGGAGACATCATCTCAGAAAATGCTGAGGCTGTAGATAAAGAAGGACCATCTATCGTTAATAACGAGGTGAAATATGCCAAAGGTACCCAGGAAAACTATGATGCATTGAAACAAGCCGGATTAATAGGCCTTTCTTTGCCGAGGAAATATGGCGGATTGAATTTTGCAAACACTGCGTTCGTAATGGCAAATGAAATTGTAGCCAGGGCAGATGCCGGATTTGCAAATATATGGGGATTGCAAGATTGTGCAGAAACCATCAATGATTTTGCCAGTGAGGATATTAAAGAAGAATTTTTACCAAAATTTTCCTATGGTGGAGCAACGGGCGCTATGGACCTTACAGAACCTGATGCAGGCTCAGATCTCCAGGCTGTTCAGTTTAAAGCCACCTATGATCAGGAGAATGACCAGTGGATATTGAATGGAGTTAAACGATTCATCACCAATGGTGACGCAGATATTTCGCTGGTCCTTGCCAGGTCAGAAGAGGATACGCAAGATGCCAGGGGACTTTCGCTTTATGTTTATGACAGAAGCCATAAAGCCGTAACCATCAGACGGATCGAGAACAAACTTGGAATTAAAGGTTCTCCTACTTGCGAATTAGTATTTAAGAACGCTCCGGCAAAATTGATTGGTTCAAGGAAATTTGGATTAATTAAATATGTGATGAGCCTTATGAATGCAGCAAGACTAGGGATTGGTGCACAATCGGTTGGTATTGCAGAAGCAGCCTACAGAGAAGCTTTGAAGTATGCTCAGGAAAGAAGTCAATTTGGAAAGGAAATCATTCAATTCCCGGCTGTATATGAAATGTTATCAGTCATGAAGGGCAAACTCTTTTCCTCACGATCCTTACTTTATGAAACTTCAAGGTTTGTTGATATCTACAAATCATATCAAAGGATTACTGACGATAGAAAACTTGAGCCAGAGGAGAGAAAAGAGATGAAAAAATATCAAAAATTAGCTGATGGATTTACACCTCTTTTAAAAATGATTTCAAGTGAATATTGTAATCAGATAGCATACGATGCGATTCAGGTTCATGGAGGCACAGGATATATGAAAGATTTTCCGGTAGAGCGACTTTTTCGTGACGCCAGGATCACTTCCATATACGAAGGAACAACTCAGCTACAGGTAGTTGCGGCCATAAAAGGGGTGACTTCTAATATATTCCTTGATAGAATTAAGGAATATGAAAAGGAAAGTTTAAGGCCGGAATTGGTTTTTTTGAGAAAGATCCTCATTAAAATGACAGCAGAATACGAACAAACTGCTCAAAATGTCATTGAAATGAAAGATGATGAATTGCTCGATTTCCACGCGAGGAGATTGGTAGAAATGGCTGGAAACATTATCATGGGATACCTGCTTACATTAGATGCTATGCAGGATGACGAATATCAAAATGTTGCAGAGGCATTTATCAGAAGGGCCGAAGCCAACAATAAAGAAAAAGTCTATTATATAAATAGCACGGAACAAAGAGATTTAGGAATTATCAAGCAATAAAAAAGCCCCGTACGGGGCTTTTTTTATTCATAATTTTGGGCATTCCCCAATAAGAGGTAAAGATTAGCACATAGGCATAACTTTATTTGGTTACAATTCAAGTTATCTATTTCCTGGCAGAAATCAAAAAAAGTGCTACTATAATTGCACTTTTTCCATTAATTTCTCCATTTCCATTTTAAATTCTTCAATATCTTCGAAATGATGGAGTTGGCGAGCCTCTTCAATTTTATGTTCCAATTCAACGATTTGGAGGGCTGTTTTAGCCTGCTCGATGTCAACGACATTTTTGTAAGGAGATTCAATCTCACACTTTTCAAGGTATTTTATCGCCTTCGCGATGTATTCCATTGTTTTTTTCATATTCCCGTTTTTAAAAAATTATCTTCTTGTTAAAAATGAGCATGAAAGTTAAATATTTATCTTTTCACATTTTATGATAAAAGTCAATAAATGTTTTTTTTGTACAAAATTTATTTAAAACAACTATTATAAATCGATTATATAACTATAATTGAGAAGTGAAATATAAAATTAGAGGAATTATTTTCGACTTCAATGGAACACTGTTTTTCGATTCAGACAAACACGAAAAGGCCTGGAAAGTATTTTCCAAAGAAATCCGGTCATATCCATTTTCCAATGATGAAACGTTGAAGAATGTCTATGGTCGCACAAACCGAGCTATTCTGGAATACTTGCTTCAAAATGAAATATCGGATGAATTATACAATAAATATGTAACAAAAAAAGAGGCATATTACAGACAGTGCTGTTTACAGGATCCCCAAAATCTAAAACTTGTAGATGGAGCAATTGAACTGTTTGATTTCCTCATTAAAAACAAAATAAAAATAAACATAGCTACGGCTTCAGAGATTATAAATCTAAAATTCTTCGATGAACAATTCAATTTGGAGCAATGGTTTGATTTTGAAAAGATTGTTTATGATGATGACGTAATAAAAGGAAAACCAGCTCCTGACATGTTTTTAAAGGCTGCTGAAAGGATTGGATTGAAACCTTCCGAGTGTATCGTATTTGAAGATTCAGAATCGGGTATTGCGGCGGCGAAAAATGCCGGGATTAATAAAATAATCATTGTTGATCCAAAGGCAGAAAAGGGCAATTTTCACCAGCATCCTGATGTTGAAATGGTGATTCCGGATTTCACACAGTTTAACAAATTCCTACTTGTTTAAGCCTTTTTTAGATTGATAATGCTTACTCCAAATATCACAACTATTGTACCTATGATTTGATAATTGTCAATGCGTTCTCCCAGAAATATTATAGCTAACAGGATGGTAGAAATTGGACCTAAACTACCATAAATTGCAAAATTTGACGCACCCAGCCTTTTTATAGCTTCTGAAATTA
This sequence comes from Bacteroidota bacterium, assembly GCA_024280115.1. Taxonomy (GTDB): domain Bacteria; phylum Bacteroidota; class Bacteroidia; order Cytophagales; family Cyclobacteriaceae; genus JAAUQL01. The sequence continues at coordinate 34,312 of JAJRQT010000169.1, forward strand.
AAAAAGAAGGGACTACTGTTGAAGCGATTGCCATTAAAAATCCCAAAGCATAAACTTCCCACGGCTGATTTAACACCTCGTACGAATTTATTATCGAATAATGAAGAATCACCATGAAACAAGAAACTGTCATGGCGTATGCTGTAAACCTGATTGACCCCAATTTCGGGATCAATGTACCACTCCCTACCAAATATACAGCATAGGTGAACGCGCTTAGAAAAATGGAAATTGCTCCATTCCAAAATCCATCGTTTTCAATTTTTAAATCGTCAGCAAAAGCAATAAAAATTCCTAAATATGTGATCATTATTGCATATACCTGGATTTTTGTTGGTTTTTTATTTAGTGCAAAACTTGATATGACGATCACTAACGTAGGGTATATAAATAATATCAATCTCTCCAGGCTAGCTGAAATAAATTGCAAACCATAAAAATCGAAATAGCTCGCCAGATAATAACCAACCGTCCCAAGCCCGATAACGGAGAAAAAATCCTTTCTGGTCAATTGATAATGTTGAGTTCTTTTTGCTTCTCTGACTGAAATGAATAAATAGAAAGGCAGAGCGAAGATCATTCTGAGCAATAATAAAGTAAGTGCATCCACCTCATACCTATATCCCAGTTTCACCATTATAGCTTTTGCAGAAAACATAATGATCCCGGTTACTGCAAGTAGTGCACCTAATCTCTTATTGGATAAATTTATTTTCATGTTTTTGTAAAAAGCTCTCTGAAAATATTGAAGAGCGATGTATTCCTTTTGTTTCTGCCTGTCAAAACAAACCTTTGATTGATTGCCCGTTCATAATCCTCCCTATTGGATAGAGGTTCATATTTTTATCCCAATATGGTGATTTCATATAAAACCAATTAAGAATGGCGTAGGAACTTGATGCAAAATCCGTATCATCATTCATTTTTTGTTCAAAGTCTTCTTTAAGTTCAGGGTTTTCGGCCAACATTTCCCTGGCCATTTTTTCCATTACATAAGACTCAGCAAATTCCTTCTGTTCAAAAATTTCATTGAAAAACCCCCATCTCACAAATGAATCAGGCGCCTGAGGTTCCAGCATATGGATAGCAAGCTGGGATGCTCTTTGATTTAACAAAACAATTTTTGAACCTTTCGGAAAATAAACATCCCGTAATTCGGAATCAATTTCAAAATTAAGCATCAACCTGCCCTCAAAAGGTCTGGAATTCCATGTTACATCTCTGAACCTATAAGCTTCAATTTTGATTACTTCATCATGTAACAGAGTTTCCATGTGCACATTATGAAGTGATAATTTTTCAATAACCTCTTTTAACTCAACGGGGATAATATATCCATAAGGCAAATTGACAGATTGATCGGGAACCCTTTCAAAATAGTCAATTTCATATTCCACAGGATTATCCCCATATTTATACCAGAGCCCACCAGATAAGTCACTTTTTTCAACGGAATACTCAAATCCTTTGTATTTAAACTTCCCGGGGTTTTTATCAACTTTGTAGTTGAGAACACATTGCGCTCCTCGATTATAAAGATCAGAGGCGATTTTGTCTGCATTACGATTTATTTGCACTAATTCTTCAGAGTTCTCGGAGATGTACCTGATGGAATTCAGAAGCATAAAATAGGTTGCCGTAACCCTGGTTTTATAGTCTTTAAGCATGTGAGCTTCAATAAGTAATGCTGGCCGATTGTTAAATGCCGCATAACCTCCGGAAAACCTCGGCCCTTCCAAATATGCCTTAATGCCACTTTTAGGATTGTTCCATTGTACAAAATCCATATATGGGGCAATCGGATTACCTGAAATGTTCATCTCTTTTTCGACAAAAGGTAAATAATCATCTCTCAACCAATTGGTCTGGGTTTTATTGAGATTCCCTTGCATTTGAAGCCCATAGGTCAATGGATATATATAATCTGCCCCATCTGTCACATGGCAATCGATGTAAAAATCCGGTAAACTTTTCTGGTATAACCTGATCATGGCTTGCATCTCCGGGGCATCTGCCTTTAAATAATCACGATTCAGATTCAGTCTTTGAGCAGTTGCTCTCCAGCCCATTTCTTCTGGGCCATTTTGATTTATCCGGTTGTAATGTCCAAATCGCTCATGACCATCTACATTAAATATCGGCACAAAAAGAATCGACACATTCTCCAGCAACTCTTCATATTTATTGTCTATGGCCATATCCCTCAAGAGCATCAATCCAGCATCTTTTCCATCGCTCTCCCCAGCATGAATACAAGCCTGAATCAGGATAACTGCTTTACCCGAATTTTTTATTTTTCCAATCTCAGTCAATCCTGATTTATCAGCAATCAACAACGGTAAATCTCTGCCTTGTGGACTGACACCAAATGTTGAATAAGAAATGATTTTACTGTATTGCGCTAATTTTTTCGAATATTCGATTGTTTCTGCATACCTGGGAGTTTCCTTAAATCCGGACTTTTCATAAAAGGTGATCCATTCCTTGGTCTGGGCATTGGAGTTTATTTTGGCTGAAAGCATGCAAAAAACTGCGACAATTATTATTCTGATATTGTTCATAGTCATGTAAATCAATTGTGAAATATACGTGATTTTATCAGAATGAAGACTTTTCAAGGTCACTCCTTACTGTTTTAATCTGGTTTTAATCTTTAGCAGATAAGTTGCAAAATAATTTGCCTGATTTGATGAATATCACGTCAAGTTCAGTTGGATATTTTTAATAGTTAGTATGGTAAACACGATCGGTTTTTTAGGAGATGTTTCTGGATTTATGTCCTTTCAATATGTTGATACTGAATACACCAGGTATATAAAAAAGATAGTAGTACATGTGATAACAAAGGAAAAAAGTAATACAAAGTGAAAAAACTTCTAATAATAAATTTCATATTCTCATTTTTCGTCTCAACAGTATTTTCTCAAATAAATACTGAAACTACTTTAATACTTTTTCCTGAAAACATAATTAAAATAACGTTTGACAATAATGATAGAATAAAATCAGCCTATTATAAATTAGAAGCCGCGAAATACAATTTCAAGTTATTTGAAAGTGAATACACACAATTCAATCCATTGATTGTAGCTCCTAGAATTAATTCTAATTCGGAAGAATATTATGAGACAGATGTAACCGCAGGGATGAAAAAAGAGTTTTTCAATGGTTCTTCAATCAGCACTTATATTGGCAATAGGAGTGTATGGGGCGACGATATTACAAGAGGAAATTTAAATTATATTGAGGCTGAAATTGGAGTGCCAATGTTTTCATCGTCACGCAAACTCGAACGGATTATAAAGCGAACTTTTGAAGAAAACGAACTCTACACAAAAAACCTTGACTATGTTGATGCTGTCCGTACAAATATTAAAGATGCTTTAGAGCAATATTATGATTTAGTTCCTCGAATAAAAACATATGAAATTTTAAAAGAATACAGGCTTCAATTAACTGATCTTTTATCGAATGATTCATCAATAATTACTGAAAATGATAGAGAACAAATCGAAGGTGAAATCACCAATTTAAATTCTAAAATTACAGGTTGGGAAATCACCTTGTATTCACTTCAGTTACAGATGCAGCTATCCATGAACATGGGCCGCATAGAACTTGGCCAGCTAATGAAAATTGACATAGATTTTAATAAACCTAACTATTTTGGAGAATATTATATTAAGGAAGCAACTGATACGATATTTCAAAAAGCGCTTAAAAATGATACAGAATTCAACGTTTTAGGGATTATTAAGAAAAATGCAGAGGAAAAAAAGCACCTGGCAGAAAGAGGAAAGTTGGATATCTACGCTACCGCAGGCGGTCGGTATAATTATTATGAAACCATGGGAATAGAAAGGCAAAACAATTTTCTTATGGCCAATGCCGGCATAAAAATTAAAATTAATGATCGTAGTGTCCTTGAAAATACTATAGCCAAAGCCCAGGCCGATATTGATGCCATAGAATATACTATTGATAATAGGAGGAAGCTTATTCAATCCGATATTTTACAACTAAAAGATGCCCTGACAAAGAAAAGAGAACAGTTGATTAGCACCTCGGCAAGTCTAAAGTCCTGGAAAAAAATATATACCTCAAAAAAAGAGCTCTACCTGGCAAATCAGGAGAGTGTTGACAATTTTATACAAGCATTCAGGTCATTGGTTTCGACTAATGAGAATTTTCTCAAATTAGAAAACAACTATCTCGACCTGATAAGGGATTTGGACTATGTCTGTGGAGAATACTTTACAGTTATCAATGTGCTGAACTAATCGTTTTGGTATGAAATATATAGTTATAATATTAATTTTTCAATTCGATTTGGGATATGCATGGGCGCAACATTCCAGCCCAGATACGATTTATACATATTATACGGCAGAAAATATAACGATAGATGGAAAGCTTGACGAATCTTGCTGGTCTAACGCTAAAAAGATAAGTAACTTCACACAGCGTGAACTTAGCGAAGGTGCACCGGCAACAGAAAAGACCGAAGTGGCTATTGTGTACAGTACTAATAAATTGTATGTCGGATTCTGGGGGTATGACAAAGATCCTTCAAAACTTATTGCCAACCAAATGAAGAGGGATTTCAGGTGGAGTAGCGACGATAATTTTGAGATGATCATAAGCACCTTCAATGACAACAGAAATGGGTACCTTTTTGTCACCAATCCCAATGGTGCGCGGGCTGATGTGCTGGTTTCAGAAGAGGGATCAGGTTTCAACATGTCCTGGAATGGTGTCTGGGATGTAGCCACAACTGTGACGGAGGAAGGTTGGTTTGCAGAATTTGAAATTCCATTTTCCACATTAAAATTCCCCAAAGGGAATAATCAAATTTGGGCCATCAATTTTGAAAGAAATATTCGAAGGAAACGAGAACAACTGATGTGGCAGGGATGGTATCGTATTTATGAACTTGAAAAAATATCTCAGGCGGGAAAGCTTGCCGGTCTGGAAAATATCAAAGCAAAAAATAAAATAGAAATAAAACCATATGTATCGGGTGGTACTGAATTAACGGAGAATAATAAATGGGATTCGCGCATAGGGGTTGGCGGTGATATCAATTATGATATTACGCCCATGCTAAAGTTGAATTTGACTATTAATACAGATTTCGCCCAGGTAGAAGTTGATCGTGCTCAGATCAACTTATCCAGATTTTCCCTTTATTACCCTGAAAAGCGCGAATTCTTTTTAGAAGGGAAGGACAATTTTCAAATGAATATGGGGAGAGGGAATGAGGTTTTTTATTCGAGGCGTATTTGCATTCATGAAGGAGAAGAAGTGCCGATCATTGCGGGCATTCGCATGTTTGGCAAACAGAAAAGGACCAATGTCGGTTTGCTTTCTATTCAGACTGCTGCACTCGATTCCATCCCGTCCACCAACTATACAGTTGTGAGGATAAGCCAGGATATACTTAAGCAATCGAATGTTGGGATTATGGCTACTTCCAAAATATTGAATGGCCGTGAAAACTTTGTTTACGGCGCTGACTTTAACTATACAACTACCAGGTTATTTGGCAATAAAAATCTGGTGATCAATGGTTCTGTCGCCCAATCCCAAACAAGTGATGAAGAAAACACAAGGAATTTGTCGTATCATGCTTCTTTGGACTATCTCAATGATATTGTTGAATTTAATATGGCCGTGATGGAAGTCCAGGGTCAGTTTAACCCGGAAATAGGATTCTTAAGAAGAAGTAATTTCCGTATGTACTATACTGAATTTCAGTACAATACGAGGCCAAAATGGCTGCCTTTTTTTAGAAACCTGATCTTTAAACCGATTGATGTAAAATACTATGTGAATAGTGAAACCAACAAACTCGAAACCATATATTATGAATGGCGTCCGCTTGGATTCATGACAAAAAGCGGCGAGTTTTTTGAATTTAATGTACAGCATGTATTTGACAAGTTGGATGAGCCCTTTGAGATCCAGGATGAAGTTGTGATCCCCGAAGGTGAATATTGGAACAATCGCCTGGAGGTGCAGGGTTCGACTTTCCGGGGCAGAAAAATCGCTATGGAAGCCTCCTATGGCTGGGGAGGATTTTACACAGGACGACGTGCTGAATTAGAGACCTCTGTTATATTCAACATCAATAAACACTGGAATTTTTATACCAACTGGGCAAGGAATTATGTATATCTACCTGAAGGCAATTTTATTACCGATGAAATCGGATCCAGGATCCAGTATGCCTACAATCCTAAACTGAATACAAGCTTATTCGGGCAATGGAATACTGAAGGAGAAGATATATTACTCAACTTTCGTGTCAACTGGATACCGAAGATTGGTACAGATTTTTATTTTGTAATAAACCAATCTATATCAACTTTGAATAATGAAATTTCTGTAGAAAGAACAACAATTCTCGGAAAACTAATCTGGCGATTTGCCATTTAAAACTAAAACTATGAATAAAAATTATTTAAACTTAATTCTTGTCGCAATATTGATCCTCACAGGATGCAAAAATAACACTAATGAGGTAGTCGTTTACTCTACCGTTGACCAGGTCTTTTCCGAACCCATTCTTAAAGACTTTGAGCGGCAGACCGGTATCGTGGTAAAGGCCGTGTACGATACCGAGGAAACCAAATCTACGGGTGTTATGAATCGGTTGATTGCCGAAAAAGACAATCCTATTTGCGATGTGTTTTGGAGTGGCGATCCAATACGCAATGGTGTGTTACAATCCAAAGGCATTACCACACCCTATCAGTCGAAACAGACCAGTTTGATCCCTGATCTCTTTAAGGATAAGGATAATCATTGGATCGGCTTTTCGGCCAGGGCAAGGGTGATGATTTACAACCTTAAGTTGATTTCACCGGATTCTTTGCCGCGCTCCATTTTTGACTTCACTCAACCCCGGTTCAAAGGAAATTTCTCGCTCGCTAATCCATTGTTTGGCACCACGACTTTTCATATCGCAACCATATTTGAAAAATTGGGCGATACCGAGGCTGAAAAATGGATGAATGATTTACGGACAAATGGAGTGGTTGTTGCCACGAGCAATGGAGATGTTAAGAAACGTGTGATGAATGGTGAATTGGCTTTTGGCCTTACCGATACCGATGATGCTTTTGAAGCAAAAAAGGAAAGCGATGATGTAGATTATATTTTTCTGGACCAGCAAGAAGATGCCATCGGAAGCCTCATTATGCCCAATGCCCTCAGCCTGATTAAAAATTCTCCGCATAGCGAAAACGGGAAAAAGTTTATCAACTATATGTTGAGTCAGGAGGTAGAAGCCAAACTGGCCATATCCTGTGCACAAATGCCATTGATTAAAGGAACGGTAGTACCGAACCATGTGCCCTCACTGGACAACATCAAACCCATGCAGGTTGATTATAAAAAGACTTCTGAAAAATTAGAAACCATCCAGCCCTGGCTCAAAGCATGGACAGAAAAGTAAGCAGAAATATTGCTCATATTGTTCCTTCGCTACTATTGTTTGTAGCGCTGGCATTGCCATTTTTGCTACTTATCCTGCAATGGCTGACCAGTTCGAACAAAATGACCTTATTTTCTTTCTTCAATGGGCCAAACCTGCAGCTTATCGGCAAAAGCCTGTTGATTTCCATAATCGCGGCAATGCTTTCAACATTTATCGGGAGCATCTGTGGATTTCTTCTTTATAAATTTAAGTTTCCATTCAGTGGGTTTTACAAACTGATGTTATTGCTGCCGTTACTTATTTCTCCCTATATTTTTGCTGTTGCCTGGAAAGATGGCTTCTTTTGGTTATTTGGAAATGCAGCCACCGTGTATTCAGAGGCAGGTGTGATCATGGTACATACTTTTGTCTTTTTCCCCTTCGCGATGCTAATTACCGGAAGCGCTTTATCTCAAATTCATTCAGGTTATGAGGAAGCAGGGTTGATGATTGGTTCATTCAGGAGAATGGTTATCAGCATTATCTTTCCACTTATTCGTCCTGCGATAACCATTTCTTTTTTACTTATCCTGATATTTAGCCTGAGCGATTTTTCTGTTCCGGCCTTTTTTGGCGTGCGCACATTTACTACTGAAATATTTACACAATTTTCTGCCCTTTATAATTTTTCATTGGCACTCGGCCAGTCTGTTTTGCTGCTGGTTATTTGTTTTCTTTTACTGCTGGCAGAGGCCCGCTATCTATCTGATGCCCCTTTCTTCTCTGTATCGGTGAAGGGGAGCATCTCAAAAAAATACGACACTGGAAAGCGGAAAATCCTGGTGCATAGCATCCTGTGGGCGTTGCTGATCATCGTATTATTGATACCAGTTTTTATCCTGATCGTGCAGTCCCTGAGCGGGCGGGCGTTTTTCTTTAGTCAAGCATTGGAGTTCATGTTCCCGGCAATACTTCAATCTATCAAACTGGCTTTTGCAGGAGCATTACTGACCACTGCTGTAGGATTATGGACAGCCTCTGAAAAGGAACGAAGAGGTCGTAAGTTTCCTAATTTCTTGCTTTTATTGACGTTCATCGTTCCTTCTACAGTAATGGGCATCGCCTTGATCAGGTATTACAACCTCCCTGCTTTACACTTTATCTATGGTACCTCGCTCATCTTGCTTATTGCGTACCTGGGCAAATTTGGTTTTATCACCTCCCGGATTATAGGCAATGGCATCAAACAAATACCGGTATCTTTTGAGGAAGCGGCTTCTGTGATGGGTATTCCTTCAAATAAAATCTTTCTTAAGATCAGCCTGCCCCTGATGATCCCATCATTGTTTACGGCTTTTGTCCTGGCATTCATTTTGTGTCTCGGTGAGTTGGGCGCGACCATGATGGTGTATCCGCCCGGTATGGAATTGATGCCTATAAAAACCTTCACCATTAGCGCTAATGCCCCGGAAGCGCTAACCAGCAGTATGACATTGGTAAACCTGGGGGTAACCGTGGTTTTAATTATGCTTTTTTTTATTGCTGGAAAATGGATATTTAATAAATTTCAATATGCCTAAAATTATCCTTGAACATATAACCCATCATTATGGAAAAAAAGAAGTCTTAAGGGACATTTCCTTTTCTTTTGAGGAAGGCTTAACAACTTGTTTGATCGGACCTTCTGGTTGTGGTAAAACTACCATACTGCGCCTGATTGCCGGACTGGAAAAACCATCGGGAGGCGTAGTGAAAATAAACGGGACCATCGTCAGTGAAAATGGAGTCATACGCGTTCTGCCCCATCATCGTAAGATTGGTTTTATTTTTCAAGACCTGGCACTATGGCCCCACTTCACGGTGTACGACAATATCGCTTTTGGTTTGAAAGAAAAAAGGGAAAGGAACATCAAAGCTAAGGTGTTTGAATTACTGGATTTGTTTGAAATTAACGACAAAGCCAGGGAATACCCACATCAGCTTTCCGGAGGGCAAAAACAAATGGTGGCCATTGCCCGGTCGCTGGTGTTGCAACCAGAAATACTTCTCATGGACGAGCCATTGGCCAATATTGACACACATTTAAAGGGAAATATCCTGCGGCACCTGAAAAACATTCAGCAGCAACAGGGCTTCACAATGCTTCATGTGACGCATGATCACCACGAAGCTATGACTACCGGGGATTACATGCTCATTATGAATATAGGAAAGATAGAAGTCTCAGGATCAAAAGAAGAAATCGAAAATTCATCATCTCAATTTGTAAAATCATTTTTAAACACTTAAAGAAAGAAGCATGAAAACAAATGTAAAATTCTCGTTATCAGCCATCGTATTAATTCTTATAGCAGTTGCGTATGGCGATTCAAAATCAAAACGTTCCAACCAGCAAATTCAGGAAAGTAGTTTCCTAATTCAATTGCCTGATGCTGTAAAACCGGCAGAAATAACCAGGTTCGATTTTGATACGTATGTTGCCGGTAAATTACCGGAAGGTTGGTCGGAATACTACACCGGTTCCGGCGGTACCGAGTGGAAAGTTATTGATGACAATGGCAATAAAGTGTTGGCACAACTGTACAGCGACAATCCAAACAATCATTTCAATGTAGTCGTAAACAACGAAATTTCTGCAAAGGATATGGTGCTATCAGTTCGAATAAAAGGCGTAACCGGAAATCACGACCAGGGTGGTGGTTTTGTGTGGCGTTTCATTGACAAAAATAATTACTACGTTGTACGGGAAAATCCGGAGGAAGACAATATGGTGTTGTACAAAATGGAAAATGGTAAGCGATCAGACCTGCCCTTGGTTGGTAAAGGAAGAACATATGGTGTGGATGTTCCTAAAATTGGAAATACCTGGCATTCTATTAAGCTGATAGTAAAAGGTGATTTGTTTACCATTTTCATGGATGACAAAGAATTGTTCCAGGTGCAGGACGATACTTTTACCGAAGCTGGTAAGGTTGGCCTTTGGACCAAAGCCGATGCCGTAACCTACTTCGATGATTTTGTAATAGATGTAAAGTAACTGGAAAATAAGGAGGTTCTGTAAACATAAAGGAGATACCAATCAGTTGAAGCTGTAAGCCTGAAGCCCGAAGTAAAAACACTTAGGTTTTAGGGCTTTCAACTTCTTCAAAGAAGATCCATTAAATCCAGGGTAAAACAATAATCTTATAAAAAAGGAGGCGCTTATGAAAAATATTCAATTTGTCACACTCATTATTGCAATGTCCCTTTGGATATGTTGCCCATCTTGTCAGGAAAGACAAAAAAAAGAAGGGAAGCAAAAATCCGGAGAGCAAAAAAAAGCAGTAAAAATCCATGAAGAAGAGGATGAAGTGGTTTTTAATTTTGACAAAGACACGGAAGGAAATCTTCCGGAAGGATGGAGTTCGGCCAAAACCGGAAAGGGCAGTTTGGGGAAATGGGTCATCGTGAAAGATGAAAGCGCTCCGAGCAAACCGAATGTATTGGCGCAAATGAGCAAAGAAAACCTCGGCTATCATTTTAGTATTGCAGTAGCTGATAATACCGTGTATGCTGATGTGGAAATTGAATTGATGTTTAAGGCAGTCGATGGACAGGAAGACCAGGGTGGAGGCCCGGTTTGGAGATATGTCAATGCGGATAACTACTATGTTTGCAGGGCTAATCCGTTAGAGGACAACTTCAGAGTGTACAAAGTAGTAGATGGCGATCGTCGTCAATTGCAGAGTGTTAAACTCACTATTCCGTCCAATCAATGGCACATCATGAAGATAAAAAATATCGGCAATCATATCCAGTGCTGGCTCAATGGTAAATTGTATCTTGATGTAGAAGACGATTCTTTTATGGAAGGGAAAGTGGGGGTTTGGACTAAAGCAGATGCGGTTACTTATTTCGACGATATTGAAGTGGAAACTGAAGGATTAAAATATAATTAATGTTGATTATCAACTCAAAATATAAGTTCATTCTCATTTTATTCTTTGGTACTTTACACTTCAACGTCAATGGCCAGGAAGTGGAAAGACTGTCATTGCAAACATGTTTTGACAGGGCAGAAGAAAATAGTTTTCTTATAGAAAGATCTACGCAAGAAGCTAATTCCGCCAGAGAGAGCTACGAACAACAAAAAACTGTTGCCTTGCCTGAAATTCTTGGAAATGCTGGAGGAAACAGTCAATTTCTTTCGCCATATAATTTCCAGCAAGCATGGTTGTTGGTAAAGGTTGATTGGTCCCTGGGAGATTTATTCATGAAAACTTCCATCACGAATCAAAACAGGATTTTAGCTTTTGAGGCTCAAAGAGAGGAGGTACGGTTGGAACTCAGGCAGCGTATTACGATTTTATATATGAGCATGTTGCAAAACCAGGTACAAATTAGCCTGTTTACTGAACGCCTGGAATTGTTAAAAGAGCATTTACTTATGGCTCAGGCGCTCTGGCAGGCTGGAACCCAATCTGAGATTGATGTGCTACAAACCAAAACTGAAATTACCAGAACTGAAGAACAGGTGGTAAACGTGGAAATTCAATTCGAAAACATAAAGCTTGAGCTTGGGAAACTCATTGGAAAAACAGTGTCAGATTCATTTGAAGTTTTACCTGTTCAGTTGGAAAATCTTGAATTGCAGCAAATCCCGGTCTGGTCCGATACCCTGATCGTTAATCACCCTTTAATGAGGACATTGGATTTTCAAATCATCGCTGAAAATGAGAAAGGAAGAAATATTCGGGCTGAACAATATCCGAGGTTCAACATGCAAACAGGCTATGTTTCTGACGCAGACCCGACAGGTGAAGGAAATTATTGGCAAATAATGGGGGGGGTGAATATTCCCATTTTCAGGTGGGGCAGATCGGGTTATCAGAAACAGCAATTGAAAGCAGATGTTCAGACACTTGTCATGCAACAAGAGGAGGTGAAAAGGGAACTAACAATTCATATAAACCAGGTATTGGAGCGGCTTGATAAATACAGGGGACTTTATTTAAAACAAGCAGAGCGACTCGAATATTCAAATCAAGCCTTTCATCTGGCTGAAATTCATTATCAGGCAGGATTGCTGACGAACCTTGAGTATCTGGCTGTTCAGCAACGTTATACGGAAACTCAAATTTCAATTCAGGAAACTATGCTCAGGTATGGGGTGAACCTGGTAGAGTTTTATGTAGTTACCGGACAGAGCGAAGAACTGGATAATTTGTATTAGTAATTTGGCGATAATTGAATATGGCAAATATAATTTTTAACAGGAACAAATTCCCCTCCACGCTGTCGCTGAAGCTTTAGCGTAGGCGCCGTGGAGGGGTTAGGGGTGGGTTAATGTAGATGGCATAGAACAAATATCAAATTACCGTCATGTAAATATTTATTGAATGATCACCGAAACAATGAAATTTAATGCGAAATGAGCTATATGAGAATTTTATGGATTTTGATTGTTGTAGGGTCGTTTTTTTCTTGTAAAGAAAATACAGCGCCTACAGTAAGCGAGGTAGATACTGAAGCAGAACTTAGTGTAAAAACTGCACCGGTATTGCGCCAGAATATGATCGATACAATATGGATTTATGGTGATCTAAAATTGAGATTGGAGGCACAACTCGCCTCGCAGTTTGATGGACGCCTTACAGAATTCACCGCCCTCATCGGAGATCACATCAAAGAAGGTCAAAAGATAAGCACCATTATACCCCCATCCAGGGAAGCATTGTTGCAAATCGAGGATCAGATGGACCCTAAGATGAGGCCTTTACTCGAACGTCAGATCAAATCTATTGCATTGTATAGCCCGATAGATGGCATTGTGCTCAATATGTGGCATCACAATGGAGATGTTGTACAAAGAGGAGAGCAAATCATTCACATCGGTGATTTGCATGTGCTTGATGTGCATGGTGATTTGCCGGTAAGGTATCTATCGCTAGTCAAAAAACGGAAATCTATCATTGTTGCCTTTGTCAATTTCCCCCACGCCCCTATATCCTTGAAAATAGATGCAATTTCCGGGAAAGTTGATGAGAGACGGCAAACCGTTGCTATCCGATGTGGACTGAACAACAGACAAGGCATCTTCAGACCTGGCATGCGTGTAAGGCTGTATTTTCCCGGAGAAACGCATTCGAAGACTCTGATAATTCCCCGTTCAGCATTGCTCGAAGAAGAAGGGGTATTTAGTGCATTTACCATAGATGGAGATCGGGCAGTCAAACACCGCTTGAAGGTAGGCATTTTTGAGGATGACCGAGTGGAAGTCTTGTCGGGTTTGAATGAAAACGAGCAGGTGATAACGGTAAAAGCCTATTCACTCACCGATGGCATGAAAGTGATTGTAGAATGAAAGGACTATCTTACTTTGCTATAGAAAACAAAAGGGCACTCATATTTTTTGCCCTGTTTCTCTCTTTAACCGGATTGTACCTGATTTACAGCATTCCCCAGGGTGTGTTTCCCGATGCGACATTTCCTCGTATTGCAGTGATGGTCGATTTTGGCCTTACTCCACTTAAGGAAATGGAAATGGAAATTGCCAAACCTATCGAAGAAGCGGTAATGATGGTCCCCGGTGTTCGAATAGTTCGCTCTTCCATAAGTAGGGGTTCAGCTGAGATCAACATTGATTTCGAATGGGACGAAGATATGTTTAAAGCCTACCAGTTGGTACAGGCCCAGGTGAGCGGTATTCAAAGCCAGTTGCCTGAAGGGATAAATCTTGAAGTTCGACGTTTCACAACGAGTACATACCCGGTGGCGGGTTATAGTTTATATTCCGATGAGTTGGATTTACTGGAATTGCGGGATTTGGCAATTTATACCATTCGACCACAGTTAGCGAGTATTCCAGGGGTGTATAATATTGAGGTGATGGGAGGGCATCAGCGGGAATTTTGGGTAAATCTTGATCCGCAGAAAGTTGCCGCCAGACGTCTTGATTATAAAACAATAGAAGATGCGTTGAAGCAGAGTAACATGCTCAAATATGTAGGCCGGTTGCATGAAGCCAATAAATTGTATCTAAATATTATAGACAACAGGTACGAGCATATTGCTGATATCGAAAATACAATCATAGCCTGGGAGGGTTCATCGCCTGTGTATCTTTCTGAAGTAGCCACTGTGGAGCCATCAGTAAAAGAGACATTTATAGCCTGTGAAAGCGATCAGAAACCGGCTGTTCTAATTACCGTAATAAAACAGCCCGGTACCAATGCAGTATCCATTATGGAGGAAGTCGGGCGGCGATGGGAGCATCTTCAATCAGTATTGCCACATTCGGTCACCGTCAGGAAATGGTACGATATGACTGACTTTATTCGCCGGTCTGTCGGAAGTGTGCGCGATGCAATCCTAATGGGCGCTTTGCTCACTATTCTGATTTTGTTTCTATTTCTCGGGAGATTTAGGATTACACTAGTAACTGCCATCATCATTCCCATAGCTCTGCTGATCAGTTTTATATTCATCAAACTCCTAGGGATGAACCTCAACCTGATGAGTTTGGGAGGTTTGGCTGCAGCAATAGGGATCCTGGTTGACAATGCCATCGTAGTGGTGGAAAATGTTGAGCGGTATCTCGAGGAAGGGTATCCGCGTAAAAAGGCTGTTCTGGTAGCCACCAATGAGATTATCGTGCCTCTTTTGGGCGCAACATTGACAACCCTGGTTGTTTTTGTGCCACTGGTTTTTCTTACCGGGGTTCCCGGGATATTTTTCAGGGCACTGGCTTCTACACTTGCACTGGCAATTTTTGTTTCAATGTTACTCGCAATGTTTTTAACGCCATCCCTGGCAGCAGTTTTTATATCGACTAAAAAGAAATCTCCCGGAAAGGTTTTGCCATATATCATCCGGTTGCAGCAATTTCTATTGAAAGGACTTTTTAAATTTCCGGTTATTAATATCGCTTTGGTGGCAGGATTGATTTACCTGATTGTTTTCTCATTCCAGCGTATTCCAAGTGGATTTTTACCTGAATGGGACGAAGGGACTATTGTGCTCGACTATGTTGCTCCCCCGGGAAGTTCTATAGAAAGTACAAAAGAAATGCTTCGCACAATTTCTGATCATATTGTAGAAATCCCGGAAGTGGAAGTGTATTCTTTGCGTACTGGTCGTAGTCTGGCCCATCCCCGTACACATGCCAATGATGGTGATTTTGTGATAAATTTGAAGAAAGGCCACAAACGCTCTTCATTTGTGATTATGGACGAATTAAGGGATCTGATTGCAACAAAAGAGCCTCGTCTGGAACCTGAATTGTTCCAGGTATTGCCTGACAGGCTCAACGATCTGAGTGGAGAAATAGCCCCTGTAGTGATTAAAGTGTTTGGACAGAAACTTCCGATCATACAAAATGTAGCTCAACAAATAGCCGATTCTCTTGAAAAAATCCCGAATGTCGTTGATGTCTTCCCCGGGTTTATGCAGGGAGAGCCGGAACTCGTAATCAGAATTAACCCTGAGGCGGTTAACAGGTATGGAGTAAATGTTGAAGAGTTAAGCTCGGCAATAAATATGGCTCTCTGGGGCAATGTTCCAACCACTATGATGGTGGGTTTGAAAATGATTCCGGTTCGGGTACGCTATCCAAAAGAGGATTTTAATTTTAGTGAAAAAATAAAACGGATGCCGCTTTATATCGCTTCTATTGACCGGGTGCTCGCCCTTGATGAAGTTGCTGAAATAAACAAAATACCGGGAAAAACAGATATTAATCACGAGAACCTGAGCCAAGTTGTCAATGTGAAATCACATATTTCTGGCAGGGATTTGGGCAGCATCATTCAGGATGTAAAAAGCATGCTTCAAAAAATCCCTTTACCTCCGGGGGTTACAGTTCAAATTGGCGGACAGTACGAAAGCCAACAACAGGCATTTAAAGAGCTGGCAAGCATTTTATCGTTTGGGGTATTGCTGGTGTTTGCTATTTTATTATTCGAGTTCAAATCTTTTAGAAATGCCGGGGTAATCATGATCGGAACTGTTTTATCGGTCAGTGGCGTTTTCTTTATGCTTTGGATAACAAAAATCCCATTGGATATTTCGGCTTTCATGGGTATGATCATGTCGGTGGGCGTAGTTGTAAATAATGGGATTTTGCTAATTGATTATGCAGAGAAGTTTTTGAAAAAACAGCCTGATGTAAAAGCAGCTTTACTGGCTGCAAGTAGGGTAAGGCTTCGTCCGATTCTGATGACAACATTATCAACCATTTTTGGATTTCTGCCTTTGGCGTTGGCAATGGGAGAGGGTTCTGAAATGCTTCAGCCACTGGCTGTTTCTATGATTGGAGGAATGAGTATTTCCATGTTGCTCTCATTGTTGGTGATTCCTGGTTTGTATCAACTTGTTAATCCAGCTACGTTAGAGAAAAAGATGATTCTGGAGGATGGGGTATGAACAGGTATTTTATTATTAAATATTATTCGTCTGAAAAATGCGCATATTAATCATTGAAGATGAGCGAAAGGTAGCGGCTTTCTTACAACAAGGGCTGGAGGAAGAAGGATGGATTGTCCATTTAGCCTTTAACGGTGCGGAAGGTCTGCAAAAGATCCTTTCTGATGAACATGATGTAGTGATATTGGACATCATGCTACCAAAGCTTGATGGCTTGTCGGTTCTGAAGCAGATGCGTGAAAAAATGATTAAAACACCGGTATTGTTGCTTACTGCTCGGGATACCATACCTGATAAAGTGAAAGGACTGTATCAGGGTGCTGATGACTATATGACCAAGCCTTTTGCATTTGAAGAGTTGCTGGCAAGACTGCATGTATTAACTCGTCAAAGGGGAGAGGGATCCATTGTGGGGATATTGCAGGTAGCAGACCTGAAATTGGATCCTGTTGGTCATAAGGTATTGAAAGAAGGCAGGGAAATAGAGCTTACAGCTATGGAATTCAGGCTTTTGGAATTATTGCTCAGAAACTCAGGCAAGGTGGTTTCAAGGCTTGATATAGAGGAACTCGTGTGGGATAAGAACTATGATCACGACACAAATATCGTGGACGTTTACATAAATTACTTGCGTAAAAAGGTTGACAAACCATTTAATAGTCACCTGATAAAAACGATCCGGGGATTTGGATATAAAATTGATAAATAAACGCTCATGAAACTGTTGTGGATTATTAATAAAAAATTATAAACACATGAAATTCAGTATAAGTCTTAAATTGACATTATGGTACAGTTTAGTACTGTTTTCAACGCTGATATTGTATGCGTTATTAATCTATTTTTTTGTTTCACGCCAATACTACAAACAACAAAACAACCTGCTGAACGAGACCGCAGAAGAGATTCTTCAATTTGTTAAAAAGGATGGAGATAGGTTAAATATTCAACATTTGGCAGAGGAGGTTGCCGAACAAAACCTGAATAGATATGGGATTTTCTTTGAGATTTATGACGAAAACAGAGAGGTTCAATTCCGGTCTGCCAACTTCCCGGTTTTTAGCACAAAGGTTGAGTATCTGTCCGCTGAGAAAAAACAGGTGCTAATAAAGGATAATTACAATAGGGGATATCTAAAATTAACTTATTGAAATTCAGATAGATGTGTTATCTTAGCATCAAAGAATATTAGATGGCACAAATATACAAACCCACTGGCACAAACAGTTTATTTCCCGAAGAATTCAGGTTGGAA
>JAJRQT010000170.1 GCA_024280115.1 Bacteroidota bacterium
ACCGTTAATAGCCTGAATATCTGCATTTTAACTGAAAAAACCTAATAAATAGCGAAAAGATTCACATAAAAAATTGACCTTAATTTATTGATAATCTTTTAGTTACATGATTTAAAAGAGACACTAATTAGCGGTTCTCTATCAAGGCCAAGATATGACCAATTTCCCGGAGCCCAACCTTTTCCAGTATAACCTACATGATACCCATTGTCATCAAGGATATGTGTGAAAAGCTTGAGATCTTTTGGGATAGCTCCCATGAGTAGGCCTCCTTCTTCCGTTCGCCATATATCCTGTCCGCTTAGGATGGCTGTTCGTGAAGCCGTGCATGAAGGACAGGCTGTAAAAGCATTATTGAATAGGACACCTTCATTTGCAATCCGGTCAAAGGCTGGAGTTTTAATCACCTTATTCCCAGTAATCCCGGTGTGTAACCAGGATTGATCATCAGATAAAGCCAATAGAATATTTGGAGTTTTCCCGACTTCTTTTTTTAATGGAGAATTGTTGCACCCTGCAGCCAATACCAATAAAAAAAGGAATAATACTGGCAAATGCAATAATTGATACTTTTGGATATTCATAACTAACTTTATTAAACTCTTAATTCTAATGTTCAGTCTATACTACCTTCCTTCGCGATAGCGTCAAGGTTTGGCGTCTTTACATTTTTGCTCCCGTAGCATCCGATATCCCTGAAGGTGAGATCGTCGGCCAGGATAAAAATAATATTGGGTTTTGAGCCATTGCTTTTTTCTTGAGCAAATACATTGCTCCTGGCTATCAGAATGATTATCAATAAAATCAGAAGGTAATATTTTTCATAATAATACATGGGAATTTGCTCAAATGAACTTTTTATTTCGCCTTAATGTCTGTGCTATTTTCGCCTTTTCTTGTTTTTGACTTGCTCCTTCTCAAAATCAAGTTGACTTTTAAATATGGTCATTTTATGAATTTCTTCGTTATCAATGTTTTTGATTGAATACGTTACTGACGGGTCTTCCGTCTTTGTGTCAAATTCCAGTGTTCCGAACGAGCATTTTTTATTGTAACCAAAAATACTTCCGCTCATGAGATCATGCGTATGGACATTGGTGAGTTTTGAGCTCATCAAATCATAGGTGGTATAACCTTTTTGCAAAGCTACTTTCCAGGCATCTGACCTGTGCCTGTCAGCGGAAATCAACAGCACACCCTCAATTTTATTATCCACAATAAATGAGAATATTTCCTCTCGCTCATTCGGGAATCCATCCCAGGTATCATCACTTCCCGGTTTCGTTTCCTTCGCCCAGGGAACTGAAGAGGCAAGAACTTTAAATGTTGCGGTTGATGATTTTAACTTTTCCTTTAGCCAGTCTTTTTGGAATTTACCCAGCATAGAAGGATCATCGACTTCTTTTGGATTTTCCCGATAGTACCGGCAATCCAGCATGATGAAATCTATATCCCCTATGGAAAAATCAAACCAGCAACCAGGATGATTAATTCCACCTCCATAATACGGATTGGCCCATTGGTTTTTGAATAAATCCCATACCGGCCTTTTCCATACGGGCATATCTACTTCAGGTCCACCTTCGCCGTCATTGACAGTAAAATCATGATCATCCCAAATGGCGTAAATAGGAACATTTGGAGTAAAGCGCCTGAACTCCGGGCGGCTTTGCCTTCTGTAATAACAATACTGTTGGGCTTCCGGCACTTTCGGGTAGTCTATATAGACATTATCACCGAGCAGCAAAAAAACATCAAATGATTGCATTGCCAAGGTATCCCACATGCGCTCAAACCAAGGCGTGTAACCGGCGCCGCCTCCAAATCCAATTTTCAACTGAACCTGCTGGCCGGGCATCATGGTTGTGGTAAAAGACCCGTTTTCGAAAAGCTGGTTGCCGTCAATAGAAATACTGTAACTATAGCTTGTGGCAGGCTTAAGGTCGAAAATCTGAATTATGCTTGTGTAGTCATTGGACCGGGAAGTATTGCCCTCAATTTTTCTGTATTGTTCTTTCCCGTCTTCCAAAAGAGTAACGGTAACACTTGCTTTCCGGTCTGTTCTAAGCCATATTTTAGCGCCAGTTTCGGTCACATCGCCCAGCATTGGTCCATGCACCAGCTTCACATAGCGGCCTTGCGAAAATTCCTTAAACTCATTACTCTGCACTAGGTTAAGCAATAGCTCCCTAGGTCCTGCAATGAATCTTTCCATCGACATCCCTGATTCCAGTGCTTTTTTAAGAGAAGCCATGGACTTTGGGACGTCATTTTTTACTGAATAGGCTACGGACATGCAATAGTGTGATTCGGCATCATCCGGGAAATCTGTGAGATAATTCTCCATATTTTTAATGGCCTTATCAGGATTCCCACGAGCAATATCCGCTATGGCATTTGTTGGGTGTTTCTTGTATTGTACATCCCGGGGAACCTGACCTTGAGCAAGACTCATTGGAACGATCAATAATTGGAGGATGAGTATCGCTACTATCTGCCGGAGAATATTTACAAATTGTTTCATATTTTAATTTTTTAGGGCCTGCTCCAGTCGAGGTAGAATTGGGTCACCGGTTTCTTTTGCCAGTCCAATCAATATCGATTCATATTCTTTTCTTTTGTCGTTAAAGGCTGGATTTTCATATAAATTGTCCAATTCGTAAGGGTCTTTAGCATGATCATAAAACAATTTATAATCCAGCATGGACAATAAATAATTCCCATCCCAAACGGCTCTCCAGGCATTGTGATTGTTATGTAAACCCATGTACAAATAAGGGTGATTAGGGCCCTTCCCATTTCTGTACCAGCCTGCCATACTTTTTCCCTGCATATAATCCGGAACAGCAAGTCCGGCCAGATCAATTTGAATCCGGTTGGTGTTGTCATTTGGGAAAGTAAATCGTAAAATCCCGGTTCTCTGTGTGACGGTCATTTCAGCATTGATATTATAATCTTCGAGTTTTATTAAATAATAACCCGCTTTGGCTATTTCCGTATCGTGAGATATCCTTGACCTGTAGCCCGTTTCCGGATTTTCGACGTTACCCCGGTTTGGATGAAATATCCCATTTATTGGTGTAACCAACAAGTTCCCGAAATCACCAAACCACCCAATACCGCTCATATGGATAAAACTAAATCCTTCCAATGTTTCGTGCTCATAGGAATATCCTGATCCAACATCTCCTCCTGTGTAAGTGTCCGGGCTCAATTTAACCAACGAAAAAGGGAGGGTAGCGCCGGGGAAAGTCCTGCCGTAAAATTTGGTTTTTGCCACACTTCCGATCATAGGATCTACATATTCAATAGCCTGCCATGATTCCGAATTTTCCGGGTTAATCGTACAGGCTAAAATCTGCCAAAACAAAAAAACCAGAGTGCTATTTTTAATAAGCGTGCCATTAATGCATTACTTATTCATCTCTTTTTTCACATCTTTTAACCAGGCGGTGTGCAGCGTTTTTAATTTTTCGGCTTCTTCAGGGTATTTCCCAATAAGGTTTTCTGTTTCCGAAATATCCATTTTCAGGTTGGAAAGGAAGAATTTGTCTTTAAGTGGCGCCTTGTCTTTGACGCGCTCTTTGGGATTTCCGATTAATTTCCAGTCGCCTTTTCTTACTACCCATTGGGCGATGTTATCGTCATAACTTCCATGTTGCCAGTACATGACATCATGTTGGGAGGCCGCTGAATTTTTCTCAATAACGGGCATCAAGCTTTTTCCATCAATGTTTAATTTTGAGATATCAGATCCCGTAAGTTCGGCGATGGTAGCAAACCAATCCATCTCCATACAAAGCTGGTCTCGCACTTCATTTTCAGGGACTACCCCGGGATATCGAATTATTGCGGGCACCCTGATTCCTCCTTCGAAATAGGTGAATTTGCTACCCCGGTATGGACCGGCGTTTCCACCTCCCCAATACGCCCGTTCTTCAGTAGAATGGCCATGGTCTGATTGAAATATTACTATGGTGTTTTCCGCCTGACCTGTTTGATCCAACTCGTCCAGCACCTGTCCTATTCTTTCGTCCATGGTAGAGATGAATGAAGCATATTCCTTCCTGGGCGTTGGCAGATTCTTGTAATGTTTCAGCCATTTCGGTTCGCCCTGGTACGGGTAGTGTGGCGCGTTAAAAGCCCAGTAAATAAAAAATGGTTCCACTCTTTTTTCATTTATAATTTCCTTGATTTCTCCAACCATTAAATCGGGAAAGAACTTACCCGGGCGATAGATTTCTTCCCTGTTTTGGTATAAATCGTGATGATTGGGGCCGGACCAAAACATAAAGTGTGAATAGTTATCAATACAGCCGCCCTGGTGACCGAAATAATAATCAAACCCCTGGGCATTTGGCAAAGTGTGGGGTTTATGCCCTAAATGCCATTTGCCAACCAATGCGGTATAATACCCATTTTCCTTAAGCATTTCAGCTACAGTAACCTGTTCGGTAGGCATACCGTATTTTTTCATTTTATCCGCATGCCATGGCACAGGAACATTTCCCCAAAGTCCTGCTCTCAAATTTGTTTTGCCGGTGAGCAATGCTGCCCTGGATGGAGAGCATACGCTTGCTGCCGAATAAAACTGTGTGAATCGAGTGCCCTCTTCCGCAATCCGGTCCATGTTGGGCGTGTACAAATCTTTTGCTCCGTAACAATTTACATCGATGGATCCCTGGTCATCGGTAAGGATGATGATGATGTTGGGCTTTGTTGATTTTGGATTTTGTCCAATTACCGCTGAGAAAGAAAAATTCAATAACACAAACAATAAAAAGCGCCACATTTTCAAGTTGACTGTCAAGTTTTCCATTAAACTGATTTTATAGATTTATCTTTATAAATAATATTATCGCAATATAATATTTCAGGTATTATTTGCGATGAGGGACTGTAAAATCCCAGATTGGTTTGTCTTTCAATTCTTCCTTCAACTGCGTATAAACGCTCCCTTGCTTTTGATTTAATGCAGAAACATCCAGCACCTTCTTTTCCCATTGGTCAGATATCATATCGAAAAATCTACCATCGGAATATAATTTGTAATCCGTTGTCCGGATAAAACAGCCATTGCGTTCGCTTACTTTTGTTGTAGTTGGGTAGTAGTGAATAAAAATAGATTCCCTGGGTTCGTATGATTGATTGGCAAGGCAGATTATAGAAACTTCTGCCGTTAATATTTTGCGGAAGTTTTGCATGAACGGCATCAACAAACGTGGGAACAAAATCGCTAAACTCTATCAGATCAGAAGTAGCGCCACCTTTTGCACCTCCTGCAGGCCATCGCACTATCATAGGCACATGTGTTCCGTTATCTAGTAGATGTCCCTTTCCTCCTTTGTAAGGGCCATTATTTGTTTGAGTAGTTATTTTAGAATTTGTTCCATTATCTCCAATAAAAATTACCATGGTATTTTCAGTGAGGTTCAATTCATCCAGCTTGTTCAATATTTTTGCTATGACTTTATCGGTGTACTCCACCATGTCTTTAAAATATTTGATATTATTTTCACTTCGTTTTCCAGGCATGTCCCATTCGGGAGAATCGGGCGTAGGCTGAAATGGAGCGTGGACAAGCAACATTGGGTAGTAAACAAAAAATGGTTCCCCATTATTTTTATCTATAAAATCAAGGATATGGTCAGAAACAATATCCGGGCCATAATCGTCATTGGTGGTTTCGAGAGTTTCTCCATTACGTACAATCCTTGGGTTTACGTATCTCGATCCTTTTGATGTCATCCACCAAAGGCAATGTTCATCGAAGCCAAATTGATGTGGTCTGTTAACATCCATACACCCTTCTTCTTTTGTATTTACTCCATTCAATTGCCATTTTCCGGCAATCATAGTATGATATCCGGCATCTTTTAGGATGTTTCAAAAGGTAAGTTCTTTCACATCGAGGTATCCGAAATCAACATAGTTATTTGAATTATATCTCCCGGTCATGATTTTTACTCTTGAAGGCGTACAAAGCGGTTGAGCATGGCACTGGGTAAATCGTATGCCTGTGTTTGCCATTTTATCCAGGACAGGAGTATTGTAAGATAATGATCCATTGATGCTTAAGCATTCATATCCCATGTCATCAGCCATGATCAGGATGATGTTGGGTTTTTGATTGGCATATTGGGCAATTGCAAAGACTCCATGAAAATTGAAAAGGAGCAATATTAAAGCAACACGTATGATCATAACATTATCCTTAAACTTTGTTAATATAAAAGTGGTAATTGATTGATGATTCCTGATTTTAACTAAAGGATCCGGCTAACAACCGGATCCTTGTAAAGGTTAGTTTCATCATGAATGTATTACCATCCCGGAGTTATTGGTATGCAAAATTACTTGTCCATTTAATCACGGCTAATTTTACCATAAATTACTCAAGTTTCGCACATTGATTTAATATCAATTTGAGAGGGGTAGCCCGACTCAAATTGTCCTAATAGCAGTTTTTAACTTTCCATTTTTGAATCATGCTGCCTGCCTTGGTACAGGATGATTCTCGCCAAGCAATTGG
>JAJRQT010000171.1 GCA_024280115.1 Bacteroidota bacterium
ATCTCTGACCGTTAATAGCCTGAATATCTGCATTTTAACTGAAAAAACCTAATAAATAGCGAAAAGATTCACATAAAAAATTGACCTTAATTTATTGATAATCTTTTAGTTACATGATTTAAAAGAGACACTAATTATTAATTCAGGTTTTAAGAAATTTTCTTTACGAGCAAATATCGATAGCGACCTTTCCAAGAGAGTTCGTGTTGGCGTCAATGTTACACCAACCTATAGCTATAGCAACATGACGCAAGCTCAGGGATATGGAGGAACTATTGCTCATGGTATTCTACAAACTCCTCCATCTTATTCAGTTTACAAGGAAGATGGGTCTTACGAATTTGAAGCCCCGGTATTTCACTTTGATGATGGTACATCAATGCAATGGCAACATAGACATCCTATTGCTATGGCCAAGGAAAAGCAATTGGATTTTCGACAGTTTAGGGTTTTGGCAAGTACGTATTTAGCTTGGGATATTACAGATGATTTAGAATTCAGAACAAATCTTAGCACGGATATCAATTACTTTGCTCAGGATCAGTTTACTCCTTCTACAAGCGCAAGGCCTGGTACCGCATGGGTTTATGGTAATCTGACAAGATCCTACAATGTAAACTGGGTAAATGAGAATACGCTTACCTATACAAAATCATTCGGAGTTCATAATTTATCAGTATTAGGAGGTTTTACTTCACAGAAGTCTCAGTTTGATTACAACGATATGTTTGCCTGGGATTATCCTAACGATGAAGTCGCTACACTTAATGCCAGTCCTATTAGCCAGGGAACTCAGTATAAATCGGAGTGGTCATTGCTCTCTTTATTGGCAAGAGTAAATTATGACTATAAGCGAAAATATATGCTTACGGCTACCGTTCGGCGCGATGGTTCATCTCGTTTTGGAGATGATACCAAGTGGGGCACCTTCCCTTCAGCATCTTTGGGATGGCGGGTATCTGAAGAAGATTTTCTAAGTAGTTCCGGTACAGTAAGCGAATTGAAACTTAGAGCCAGTTATGGAATTACAGGAAGTAATGATATCTCAAACTATGGTTCCTACGGTGGAGTAGGAGGCAACAATTATATTTTAGGTTCAGGTGATGGAAATATAGCCGGTGGTCTAGTTCAAAAATCTATCTCCAATCCAATGCTGAGCTGGGAACAAACCAATGAACTTGATCTTGGTTTTGAGTTGGGATTATTTGATGACAGAATTTATGTGAATTTTGATTATTATAAATCATTGACTGACGGTTTACTTCTTGACGTTCCAATTCCTTTATCTAATGGTTTTGGATCATCACTTCAAAATATTGGATCGGTTGAGAATAAGGGCATAGAGTTATCCATTGATGGAAGGATCATAGAGAATGGAGAATTTAACTGGAGTGCAAATTTCAACATTTCATTCAACAGAAACGAAGTGAAAAGCATGGGGCCAACAGATGCACCGATTATTGTAGGACCTCGTAATTTCTTTAATAACCTGGCGTATATTACTACAGTTGGCGAGCCTATTGGTAGCTTTTATGGATATACTACTGAAGGTGTGTATATGACAAATGCCGAAGCAGAAGCTGATCCTGCAAAATTCCCAAAAGCAAGTGCCGGTGATTGGAATTTCTTAGACAGAAATGGTGATGGTGTGATGAACAGCGAAGATCAGGGGGTAATTGGCAATAATGTACCAGATTTCATTTATGGAATTTCAAGTAACATGACCTGGAAAGGTTTTGATTTCAACTTCACCTTGCAAGGTGTGGAGGGTGCAAGTGTCATGAATGGAATGATTAGAAATATGTACCGTTGGTATGCTGGTCAAAATAAAAACTACTGGAAAAGTGAAGCTGAGCCAGGTGATGGTCAGACACCGAAACCAGGCGGTATAAACCAAAACCGTAATGTATCGACTTGGTGGATCGAAGATGCTTCATTCCTGAGAATCAAAAATCTAACTTTTGGATACACAATACCTGCAAGCGTATTTAATGGAAAAATCAGTAAGCTAAGAGTTTATACCAATGTGCAAAATTTGTACACTTTTACTTCTTATCCATTGTACAATCCTGAAGTTAACACAGGAGAAGGTGATGATTATATGCAACTGACTCCCGGATTGGATTTCGGAACATACCCAATTCCAAGAGTTGTTACATTTGGAGTTAATCTACAGTTTTAAGAGTAGGTCTTAAATAGAGTTAAAAAATTTAATATTGAAGAAAATGAAAAACACAAAAATATATTTGAAAGTTTTAAGGCTTCTTAGTGTTATCGCTTTCATTACGATGTTTACTTCTTGCCAGGATTTTCTGGACTTGAAACCAATTTCGTCAACAACTGTGGCGACTTTTTACGATTCGCAACAAGATTTTGATCAGGCTGTAATTGGTACATATGGCGAATTGGCAGATGTATATACCTTTGCTTATTATTTGTTATTTGCTGACTTACGTGCAGATAATACATCAATGATGGTTCCTGGTGGTGGAGGTGATTCCGATAAAAAAGATATAGATTTATTTAATCTCAATCCTACAAATTCGGAAATCCTAAAAATCTGGAGAGAAGGCTATGAGGTCATACAGCGTGCAAATGGTGTTTTGACTAATATTGATGCTATTGATTTTGATAGCAATCTTAAGAGTCAATATATCGGTGAAAGTCTGACTCTTAGGGCGCTGACTTATTTCGATTTGGTGCGCATATATGGGGGAGTACCATTAGTCACATCTTCAAAAGCGGATATTGCTGAAAGTTACAATACTCCAAGAGCTTCTGTTGCTGATGTATATAGTCAGATTATTCTTGACTTGACAACTGCCATTCCTTTGCTTCCGGATTCTTATTCAGCTGCTGAGTCAGGGCGTATCACAAAGGGAGCTGCACAGACGCTTCTTGGCCAGGTATATCTGACACAAAAGAATTTTTCAGATGCTGCTACTCAGTTCAATGCTGTAATAGGAAGTAATAATTATAGCCTTTTGGGTTCGTATGAAGAAAACTTTGCTGTTGGAATGCAAGGTAATGTCGAGTCTGTCTGGCAAATTTTATTTAAAAGCGGCGTTGGCAGCATGGGGAGTAGTTATCCAAATTGGCATGCGCCTCAAGGTTCTGCAGGGATTCTTGTTCCAGCTGGAGGCGCTTACGGATTTAATCAGGTGACCAATGATATGTACGATACATACGAGGCAGGTGATTTAAGAAGAGATGTATCCATAGGCCTTGGTTTCACGGATAATGATGGTGTTTGGGTGCCATCGAAATACATAAAATTATTTGTGGACATAGATCCGGGAAAAGGATCGAATGACTCAGATGCTGATTGGAATATATTTAGATATTCTCACGTATTATTGATGGCTGCTGAAGCTTTGAATGAAGATGGAGGCCCAAGCGCTAAAGCATATGAATACATCAATGCGGTAAGAGTAAGAGCCGGACTTGCAGAACTAAGTGGTTTGTCGCAGGAAGATTTCCGAACTGCTGTATATCACGAACAACGAGTCGAAGTTGCATTTGAAGGACACAGATGGTTTGACCTTGTTCGAACAGGACGAGCAATAAGCGTAATGAATTCTAAAGTTGGCGGAGATCCTGATGATACAGTAGGACCAGGTTCACCAATAAGTGATTTTCAATTGCTTTTCCCTCTACCTGAATCAGTTATTGCAACAAGTACTGCTGGCGTGCTTACACAAAATGACGGTTACTAATAGTGAGGATAATTTGAGCTATAATAATTTGTAGTAATTCATATGATATTGATTGGGTTAACAAGAAGCCCCGGCCCAAAAGCAGGGGCTTCTTGTTACAATATTTTATGTGAATTAGTGAAATTTTTTAATGGGTAAATACACAAATAGTTACCGTCATCATGGTAAAAATGGAATCATGGAGCCGCTGGAGATGCAGGGATTATTGCCGTTATTTATCAATATTTAACCTTATTTAACTAAAAAGCAAATAGTGCATTTTCTGTCTTTTTTGTGGGTTAGATTAACACTTTATAATATGCGAAAACAACAATGATATCCTTATAAAAGCTTTTTATTATTAATATAAATCTTTTATTTTGTTTCTAATTATGCTCTTTTCTTTTTTAGATTTTTAATTCAGCGCAGAACGTGATTACTGAAAAGTAAAATGAAGAAAGCAGAACTCGAGGAAGAGAACTTTATAAACACCTAAATCTTAATGATAGAATGAAAAAAACGAATAATTGGGTCACATTCGTCATTATACATGTTGCATTCATGGGGGTGTGGGGTGCTCTTGTAGAGCTGCCTGAAAAAAATGGATTTCCTGCGACTTTAGGATTTGTAGCATGGACATT
This sequence comes from Bacteroidota bacterium, assembly GCA_024280115.1. GTDB lineage: Bacteria > Bacteroidota > Bacteroidia > Cytophagales > Cyclobacteriaceae > JAAUQL01. Next base: position 4,337 of record JAJRQT010000171.1, read on the forward strand.
ATCCATGATTCCGGCTGCTATTGTTGCATTAGTAAATAACAAATGGAAACTTGAAACTGATGGACGTTCAATTTTATTGGGATCTTTGGCGGGTCTGTTGGGTGCCGTAGGACAATTGGTTCTGTTCTTCACACTAAAAATTGCTCCGGCTTATCTTGTTTTTCCTTTGCTTTCATTAACACCCGTAATTACCATACTATTAGCGGTTGTTTTCCTGAAAGAGAAAACCGGCCTTATCGGATGGATCGGTATTGGAGTAGCGATTGCAGCCATACTGTTACTTTCTTATATGCCTGTTGGAGATAAAGATTCTACTATTGGAAGTGGTTGGATGCTATTGGCGGCAATACCATTATTAGCCTGGGGAGCGCAGGGTTTTGTAATGCGATTTGCCAATGAGACCATGAAAGCGGAGAGTATCTTTTTTTATATGATGGCAACCTCTGTGATCCTTATTCCAGTCGCTTTGTATATGACAGATTTTTCTCAGGAAATCAACTGGGGATTTAGCGGACCGTATTTAGCAACAATGATCCAAATGTTGAATGCTTTTGGAGCTTTGTTCCTTGTGTATGCTTTCCGATACGGAAAGGCAATAATTGTAGCGCCGATGACAACCGCGCTTTCTCCGATAATTACGGTTGTATTATCATTAGCGATTTATATGGTTATTCCTCATCCACTAACCATCACCGGAATGTTGCTGGCAATTTTCGCCGCCTATTTGATGGGTGTTGCAGAGATAAAAAAAGATATGGCGTTGGAAGAAAATATTTCAGAGAAACCCTAATGCAGGTATATGGATTAAGTAATCGTCTGCTTTTAACGCTATATTGTGAATAGAATGAATAGTATGCTAACCATAAATATGTAAATACACTATGTCCGTGCCATCGAGTTTTCATATGAGCAATCTTAATTTATCTGTAATCATTAGAATATCATTGTTTTTTGTCTTCAGCAGCTTCATTTTTGGAAAGAATGCATTAGGACAGAATGCAAGGATAACAGAAGAAATAAAAACAATTAAAACCTACCCATATTCCGACCAAAGCCCAATCCCGTCCGTGGCGTTAAGTAAGAAAATATTTCCCTTCTATCCATACTCGTTCTTCGAGGGTTATACAAGAGAAAGTGAAGATAAGGATTGGACAGTTGTCACGCTGGAGAATGATTTTATTAAAGTGACAGTGCTTCCCGGCGTTGGAGGAAAAGTATGGGGAGCCATTGAAAAATCAACGGGCAGAGATTTCATTTACCTCAACCATGTACTTAAATTCCGGTCTATCGGCATCCGCGGCCCCTGGACAAGTGGAGGGATTGAGCATAATTTTGGGTTAGATCTCGGTCATGCTCCATGGACGGCATCGGATGTTGACTATGTGTTGAAGGAGCATCCTGATGGCAGTGTAAGCTGTGTTGTTGGAGGACTTGATCTGGCGTCACGGACCCAATGGAGGGTGGAAATCAGACTGCCGGGAGATAAGGCATATTTTGAAACAAACAGTATGTGGTATAATCCGACGCCCCTGCATGATGCTTATCTATCATGGGAAAATACGGCTTATCATACAGGTGATGATATGCAATTTTATTTCCCTGGCACCCACTATATCGGGCATGGTGGAAAAGTTAGTCCATGGCCGATCGATCAGGAGGGTCATAACCTGAATATGTACAGGGAAAATAATTTCGGTAAAAGTAAATCATATCATGTATTTGGAATGTATCCGAGTTGGTTTGGGGCATATTTTCATGACTCCGAATTTGGAAGCGGGCATTGGGCTCCCTATGATGATGCTCCGGGGAAAAAAATATGGATTTGGTCACTGGCGCGCGATGGCGCCATCTGGGAAGACTTGCTAACGGATAACGATGGGCAATATATAGAAGCACAATCCGGGGTAAAATTAAATCAGGCTTCACCGGAAAGTGGTTATAATACACCTTTTAATCAACTTTCAATGCGCCCGTTTTATATGGAAACAAAATCTGAAGTATGGTTTCCCGTGAAAGAAATAGGGGGAATGGTGGATGCTTCCAAGACAGGTACACTCAATCTTGATATTATAAAAGACAGTTTACAGATTTCTTTTTGTCCGAATATTCCGATTAAAGACAGCCTGACCGTGTTTATGGGAAAATCATTAATATATGATGCATTTATTCAACTGGATCCAATGCAGGTTTATAAAAAAGCTATTCCATTGCCTGAAGGCGGTGATCAGGCTATTGAAGTAAACATCGGACGTGATCTGTTACACTATACTACTGATATAAAAGAGAATAAGATTTCGCGGCCTCTTACGACTCCGGCAGGTCAGGATTTCAATTCTTCCGAACATCTTTTTAGAGTTGCAGATGATATGAATAGCATGAGGGATTATGGTGCAGCATTAGAAACGTACCTTAAATGTTTGGAAAAGGAACCCACACACAGCAGAGCCTTAGCAAAAGTTGCCGAATTGTATTACCGTAGAGGGCAATATGAGAAAGGCATGAACTATGCGCGAAAGGTACTGGAAAACAACACGTATGATGGTGGAGCAAATTTTATTTATGGAGTTATCCATAAAGCGATGGGAAACCTGACCCAGGCAGAGGAGGCTTTTAGTTTTGCTGTACGAACGATGGAATATCGCTCGGCAGCATATGTGCAAATATCCGGATTGCATTTGCAAAAGAAGAATTACACAAAAGCCAGGGAGTATGCAAAGAAGGCATTGGATTATAACAGGTATAATATAACCGCATATGAGTTTTTGGTTTCTGCCTTCAGGAAACTAAACAAAACAGATGAATCCAGGAAGACGCTGGAAACTCTCTTGGAAATTGACCCGCTCAATCATTTTGCCCATTTTGAACAATACCTGTTGAATCCCTTGCCAGAAACCTTAAAAACTTTTACATCTGCAATCAGAAATGAGTTACCCTTTGAAACTTACCTTGAACTTGCTATTGAATATTCGAATCAGGGATTTGCCGAAGAAGCCATAAAAGTATTGGAGCAATCACCTGAATCTCCTACAGTAAATTATTGGCTTGCTTACCTGAATCGCATAAAATATCCTGATAAAAGTCAGCAATACCTGCGTCGGGCAGTGGAAATGTCAGCGCGAATGGTATTCCCATTTCGATTAGAAACTATTCCTGTCCTGTCATGGGCACAGGAGCAAAATTCGTCATGGAAAACGACCTATTATCTTGGACTTATCTATTGGAGAATTTTGCGTACCGAAACAGCGAAAGAACTATTCATGAAATGCGGTGATTTGCCCGAATACGCACCTTTTTATCTGGCAAGAGGCGTATTATTTCAAAAGGATATCTCCAAGATCCAATCTGTTGATAACGACTTTAAACGCGCTAATGAATTAGATCCAAAGGAATGGAGGACGTGGCATTATCTAAATGACTACCTTGGAGCGACCGGTTCATTTCAGCAAGAATTAGAAAATTCTAAAAAGGCTATTACTCTCTTTCCTGATAACCCTGCTTTAGGTATAGATTATGCAAAAGCGCTCATGAATAATGATAAATTGAGCGAATCTATTAAAATATTAACATCTATTGACGTCCTTCCATTTGAAGGAGCCCGTGAGGGGTACGATGTTTATGAACGTGCTAACGTATCTCTGGCAGTGAACTTTTTAGAAAAGAAAAAGTATAAAAAGGTTTTTAAGTATTTGAATGACTCCAAAATATACCTTGAAAATCTTGGAGCAGGGAAACCTTACGATCCGGATACAAGGCTACAGGACTACATAGCAGCCTATTGCGAGACACAGCTCGGAAATCAAAAAGAAGCAAATAACTACTATCAACAGATTATTGACTATTCGCGTAAGCACTGGAACAATGCCGGGGATCCTACTAACATCTACATCGCGACTAAAGTTCTAAATGCACACGGAGCATCACAGGAGGTGAAAACTGCTTTTAAAAACTGGGAAAACGAACAAAATTCATTGAGAGACTGGAGAATATCGGCAGGATCATCATCGCCAAAAGTACAATGGGTTATGGCGAAATATTATAAAGAAGAGGGAAGGGTGAAGAAGCTGGAAGCTGGGATAGCAGAAAACCGGCCTCATAGCAAGTTTGGTATTTTGCTAAGAGCCATTAATCAGATTGAAAGTAAGTAGGAAATATATTTCGACATTGAAGAATTAATGGAAATATTTCCAATTGTACAAATAGTTCATATTCAAGATCAATTACACTTTTTTAATTAAAAAGATATGAAAAAGTTAGTGTTTTTTTTGGCTTTGTTTCTTAGCGTAAAAGGATATTCTCAAAAAATCATCACTTCATTTGAAAATCAAAAAGACCTACAAAATACGAAATTTAGTGAAGGAGTTAAGGTTACCCGATCTACTGATTTCCCAGCTTTGGGGGGGTATTCTTGCAAAGTTGTTTTTCCTGAAAATGGGGGAATGTTCTACCTAAATAACATAAAGACGGCCTACAAAGGTATCATAGAGTCTATTAACCCGGGTACGGATAATGCACTACTTTATTTTATCTGGACTAACGAGACGGCCCAAATAAGTATAATTATTAAAGATTCCACAAGCCAAACTTTTACTGAGGAATTCACTCTTAAACAAGGTGCCAACCACGTTCAGTTATCTTTAGCCGAAATAGATAAAATTGATTGGAAACGAATAAAATCTATTGGTATAGAAACAAATAAGAAGCATGTTTTTTACATCGACTATGTAGCTTTTGATCAGTATCAACCTGTATTGGATAAGCTTGGTCGGTGGGATGTTGAGTATTCTACTGAAATAAAGACGCCACATTACGCATGGGGTTCTGATTTTGTCAACGGTCCTATCAAATCATATTCTATTTCTCCTGTCTTTGACGGAAGAGGGATAATTGAATTAGCAGAACGTCTTGATTTAGACTTTCAAGTAACAACTATCGGACGATTACCAGGTGCGGAAAAATATGGATATGGAGATTTTTACAGGCGCCGTAGTTCAGGATATGGAGGTGATAGTACCACGTTCAATCTCGCAAAAAATTATATCGCGGAGGACTTGTTATTTAGCCAGGAATTTGATGTTATCATCTGGCCTGGTATTCACAAATGGGATAGCTACCCTGAAGTGATTAGAAATGCGATATTGGAAAGGGTAAAAAATGGAACAGGACTGGTGCTCCTTTATCCGATTAGTGATGAATCTAACTCAAACCTTTGGGAAGTGTCTCCTTTAAAAAGCACGGAGGCAGGTAATGCCCAATCCAAAATAAAAGACGCGGAGATTTCGACAATGCCAGATAAATTCGACAATTCAGAATGGTCGCAAACTAAACCACATTATATAACCAGGGGGGTATTGTTCGAGGCATTCCCATTCGGCCATATGGGTGTTTACCCGTATCAAAATGATAGTGGCGAGGTTTTAGTTGAATCAACCAAAGGAAATCCTGTATTAGCAGTTAGCAATTATGGTAAGGGCCGGGTTGTGGCAATGGCTTATCCTGAAAGAGGATATTTGCCCAGAGTTGACGATCCCTGGGAAACAGGACTCAATTACCCCTATTGGGAATATATATGGTCGTTGGTTACCCGATCTGTAGTTTGGGCCGCTGATAAAGAACCTATCAGCTATATTAATAGTATAACGAAAACGACTGAGGGCTTATCTGTAAGATTAAATGATGTTTTGATAAACGGAGCAATGCATGTGGTGGTAAGGGATGAATATGGAGTTATCGAAGAGGAAACATTAACTCCATTGGAGCAAGGACATACACAGATAAATATAGCTTTAAATGATAACCTTCATGGAGGGAAACACCTTGTTAACATTCAACTGAAAGGAGATAAAGGTGTTTATGATTGGTATTCTTTAATGTTCCAAACAGATAAACTCGCTGAGATTGTTTCTGTAGAAAATGAAGAATCAGAAATCCATGTTGGGGAAAAAGTTCATTCGACTATTGTATTGAAATCAAGTAGTTTAGTGAACGGTTCAATTATTGTCCGGCTTTACGATAATTATGAGCGTCTTGTTGATGAGCAAATTCAACAAGTATCTTTCAAGGGAGAAAAAAAGATCAATACGATTTTAAATTCTGAAAACATACTTACCAACCTTGGAAGAACAGAGTTTATACTTCGCATTGATGGCAATCAAACAGATCATAAAACAGAAGAAATTTTCTTTATGCAGCCAAGACTTTGGGATGATTACGATGTGACCATGTATCATTTTGGGCCAAATCCTGTTCCGGGAACATGGTCGGCAATTGATCGCCAGCTTCAGGAATTAAATGTGACAACACTGGCCGCCTACACGCTTTCCAATAGCAAACATGCCAACTACAAGGTTCAGGCACAAACCAGGATTAAAGGTGTCGAATCTCCGGACAGCGGTCCGGATCTGGAATACTATAAAGCGATGAAGAAGAAGTATTTAGAAACAAACGACAAAAGTATATTAAAAAGAAAATACGGACTGAAGGATTCTGTTTATTTAAATTCTGTTCGTGATGATTTAAGAACTATGGTTGGTGAATGGAAGAAATTTTCTCCATCTGCCTATTACATTTATGAAGAACCCTCAGTAACCCGATATGATGATGCACTGGATCTATGTTTTAGGGAAAGCACTTTAGAAGCGATGCGTGTGTGGTTAAAGCAGGAATATGTGACGATTAATGCACTTAATGATCAATGGGGAACGACATTCACCCAATGGCAGGATGTGATTCCGGATGATTCACGTGAGGCAAGGGATAGAGGCAATTACTCGTCCTGGGCAGACCACCGTACATTTATGGAAATATGTTGGGCGGACCAATTTAAAATCGTTCAGGATATCGTCAATGAAATCGATCCGGGAGGTCTTGTTCAGCTATCCGGCACGCAATCAGCAAGTTCTCATAATGGTTATGATTACAGCCGGCTAAATAAATATGTTGGCCAAATGAATCCATATGACATTGATAATCAGCTTGAGTATCACCATAACTTTAATCCCAAGCTAAAAATATCAGGACAAGCGGGATATGGGGCTTTGGGCAAAGGGGTGCTTTATGATTATTACCATCATTTGTTTTTAAAGGAGACCGGAGGGTCCTATGTTTTTTGGCAAGCATCATCATTAAATCCTGACTTACGGATTTGCCAGGCTGGGAAGGATATGAAAGAAGGTTTCGATGAAATGCTGAAACGCGGGATTGGGAGACTAATTAGCTCATATGAGCCGGAAAATGAATTAAAGATAGCTGTTCATTTTTCCTATCCAAGCGTCCATGCTGCATGGATTGCCGATGGTAAAATAGTTCCGGAGACCGAGGATAACGTTAGTGAGACATTAAAACAATACAATAGAAATCGTGATGGATGGGTAAAAGTACTTCATGATGCCGGTTTTGGATTTGATTTTATTTCTTATAGCAGTATTGAAGATGGTGGCCTCCAAACCAAAGGTTATAAGGTATTGATTCTCCCGATGAGTTATGCTCTAAGCAACAAAGAAGTCCGGCAAATAGAAGAATTCGTCAACCAAGGTGGTATTCTTATTGCGGATGCACTATCCGGCGTAATGGATGACCATACTAAATTCAGGACAAAACGAGCGTTGGCTGATGTGTTTGGGATTAAGGCCCGGGATTATAAAATAGAAGAGTTGGTTACTCCTAAAGGGGAATCAAACTTAAAAGTAAAAAAGGCCGAAGTTTTACTTCAGGAAAATAATAAGAAACAACTTCTTTATAATAAACATGGTAAAGGATCAGCCTTTCTGTTAAACTATTTTATGGATAGTTATCCGGAAGAAAAGTTAGCCCATAGCAATGAACCTTCACTTTCCAGGATTAGGAAACTATTTAATAAGGAAAATCTTGCATCAGGAATCACCTTTACCACACGCACAGGCGAACCGGCAAGTAGTGTTGAAAAATATTCTTTTTCTGAAAATAGCAGATCTTCAAGGTTATTGGGTTTACTGCCTGGCAAAACAGGTAAAGATGAAGAAATCAATCTTCATATAAATGATGTTGTTCATTTGTATGATATCCGTAATAAGAAATATTTGGGTTCTGGAAAAGATTTTAAAATTAAAGTTAAGACATCCGTCCCGGAACTCTTTGGCTTGGTTCAGGGTAAGATAGATAACATCGAAGTGGAGGCCCCATCCGGTTTAATCAGAGGAGAAAAGGCAACACTAAATTTTGATATCGTTGGAATGGGAATTTCTGATTTGAAATCAGTAGTTCGGGTTGATGTGTACAATCCCTTGGGAGAAATAATTAATTATTATAGTAAGAATTGTGATATAACTGATAGTTCTGGTTCTTATAGTTTCGATATTGCACTCAATGATTTACCCGGACTTTGGAAAATTCGATTGACTGAAGTAATCAGCAGTGTAGAAAATGAAGTGTCAATAACTGTTAAATAAATTGTGAAAATTAAAATCCGAAAAATTAATATTATGACAAAATCAAGAAGAGACTTTATCAAAAAAACAGCAGCGACCTCAGCGGTAGTATCGCTTGGTGGAATACTTCCATCTTTTAGTTCAAAAAGCTACGGCAGAATTTTAGGTGCAAATGAAAAATTAAAAATATCTGTGATGGGTGTAAACTCAAGGGGTAAAGCACTGGCTAAGAATTTTGCCCAGCAGGAAGGTTGCGATGTACTTCACATTTGTGATGTGGATAGCAGGGCATTGGCTACTTGTCAAAAAGAAGTAGATGCAATCCAGAACATTAGTACCAAAGGTTTTGGAGATTTCCGCAAATCATTGGAGGATAAGGATGTTGATGCAATGGTAATTGCCACGCCAGACCATTGGCATGCTCCTGCCGCACTAATATCCATGCAGGCGGGAAAACATGTTTACCTTGAAAAGCCCAGCAGTCACAATCCGAATGAAGGTGAAATTCTTATAAAAGCTGCAGCAAAATATAGCAGAGCGGTACAATTGGGAAATCAACGCAGATCTTTCCCCGCTGTCGTACAAGGGATGAAGGAACTAAAAGACGGAATAATAGGGCGGGCCTATTTTGGTAAAGGTTGGTATGCGAATAATCGTCCTTCAATTGGAGTTGGCAAAGAAGCAGCAGTGCCAGAATGGCTTAATTGGGATTTGTGGCAAGGCCCCGCTCCCAGGAAAACATTCAATGACAATCTCGTCCATTATAAATGGCACTGGCACTGGCATTGGGGAACAGGTGAAGCGTTGAATAACGGCACACACATGATCGATATGCTGAGATGGGGATTTGGTGTGGATTATCCTGTAAAAGTGAGCTCAAATGGTGGGAGATACCGATATCAGGATGATTGGGAAACGCCTGATACACAGGTGATCAATCTCGATTTTAAAGAAGGAGTCACCATGACCTGGGAAGGTAGAAGCTGTAACGGAAAACCCGTTGAAGGAAGTGGAGCAGGAGTTATTTTTTACGGAGAAAAAGGAAGTATGCTCTTCCCGGGTGGCAACAACTATACGATTTATGACCTTGAAAACAATGTAATTAAGGAAGTAGATGTGGATCAGAAGATGGATACCGGAAACCTGGTGAGTCCTTTTAATAACCTTGACGCCATTCATATCAATAATTTCTTTGATGGGATTCGTAATGGAAGCAGCAAACTCAATGCGGATATTGAGTCCGGACATAAAAGCACCCTACTGGTCCAGCTCGGTAATATCGCGCAACGTGTCGGACATTCTCTTGAAATTGATTCGAAAAACGGACATATAATAAAAGACAAAGATGCTTCGAAATTATGGTCAAGAAGCTATGAAAAAGGCTGGGAAATGAAACTGTAGTATGACAATAATTAAAATAATATGAAGTCGAGAAGATCATTTATAAAAACCATTGGCACGGGAGCGGCATTATCTTCAGTTGCGCTTTCTTCACCCACTGCTTTTGCATCGCAGGTGTTATCTGAAAAGGACAAAAATCAGAAACGGATCCGGATTGGAATCATTGGCGCTGAAAATTCTCATACTGCTGGGTATGGGAAGATGTTTAATACGGATAAGAAATTTCCCGGTGTGGAGGTGTTGTATGTATGGGGTGAAACAGATGAGTTTGCTAAAAAAGCTGCTGAGAAAGGGAATATTCCTAATATCGTGAAGGACCCCGGTGAAATGCTTGGCAAGATTGACGCCCTGATCGTTGACCACCGTCATGCAAAATATCATTTGGAGGCTGCAACTCCTTTCGTAAAAGAGGGAATTCCAACTTTTATCGATAAACCATTTTGTTACAGGGTTGATGAGGGAAAAGAATTTTTGGCAATGGCCAGGAAGTATGGAACACCTGTGACCTCTTACAGTTCTGTGGCTCACAGCAATGGAACCTATGATATGAAAAAGCAGGTGGAATCCATGGGAAAGATCAATCAGGTAGTTCGATACGGCCCTGTAGAAGTTGATTCGAAATATGGAGGAATCTTTTTTTACGGAGTGCACCTTCTGCAACCGGTGATGAACATATTTGGAGAAGATATTGAACGGGTGAGGGTAACGAGAGTTGGACAAAAAGGCAGTGCAAGCCTGATTTTTAAAAACGGATTGTTTGCTACGCTTATTTTTAAGAAAGCTTATGATTGGGAGACTTTTGTGGAGACAGAAGAAGATGGGCTTGTTGAACTCAAGTCTCATGTGGAGGAGCCTGATCCGGGAATAAATTATGTGGATATGGTCGAGATGTTCCGAACGGGAAAAGAACCTCGCACCCATGAAAGTATTTTGAAATGTGTTGCTGTATTAGAAGCGTTAGAGAAATCTGTGGACAGCCAGAAATGGGTGGAAGTATCGGTTTGATAATCAAACGCAATACTGAGGCAAGGACATTACTGATCATTAGAAATTCCTAAATATTCACAATATGAGAATGAAGAGCTTTTTTTACGGTTTTATATTGCTTTTTTCAATCTACGCCTGCGCAGAAAAAAATGACGCTGATGGAATTGAAGGGCTGCTCTATCTGGATGGAAAGCCTGTGAGCATCGAAGTTGTCGATGGGAAAATCGCCAATATCAAACATCTTTCTTCAGACCTGAGTACCCCCGGTGTTTATGTCGCTCCTGGATTGATCGATATTCAGATCAACGGGTATATGGGAGTAAGTTTTGGGGATCAGAACTTGACTATTGAGCAGATGCGCGAAGTTACTGAGGCTTTGTGGAAAGAGGGTGTTACCAGTTATCTGCCAACAGTCACAACACGTGATCATGAGCGATTGCTAAAAAGTTTTTTACTACTTACTATGGTAATGGACGATGAAGAAATTGGCAATTCTATTCCCGGATTTCATCTTGAAGGGCCATATATTTCTCCTGTAAAAGGCTTTCGTGGTGCACATAGTGAAAAGTATATCAGACCGCCGGATTGGAATGAGTTTCAGCAATTCCAAAAGGCAGCTCAAAACAGGATCGTATTAATTACAGTTGCTCCGGAAATGGAAGGAGCCATTCCATTTATTGATAAATGTATAGAAAGTGGTGTGGTGGTTTCACTGGGTCATCATAACGGAACACCTGAAGATATTGAGCGAGCTGTCGATGCAGGAGCTTCTTTGTCCACTCATTTGGGGAATGGGTGTGCAAATATGATCAATCGTCATAATAACCCTATTTGGCCACAACTATCGAACGATGGGCTTTCTGTTTCCATTATTGCCGACGGATCTCATTTAACAAAAGAAGAAGTCAGAACATTTTACAAGGTTAAAGGTAATGAGCAGACCATTCTTGTTTCTGATGCGGTGTCTCTGGCAGGGCTTCCCCCCGGGGAATATATTGAGGATGGAGACACCTTACTATTAACCGAGGATGTAGTGAAGTTTCCGACAGAAGACGTATTATACGGAGCGGCTCAACCCATCAGTAGGTGCGTTGGAAATATCATGAAATTCACTCAATGCAGTCTCAAGGATGCTATTCAAATGGCGAGCACCAACCCGGCACGTTTAATGGGGTTGAATAATCTCGGTGAGATAGCGCCTGGAAAACGTGCTGATTTAATTCTATTTACGATTGAGGATGGCGAAATGGTTATTCAAAAAACCATCGTAGCAGGTAAAGTAGTTTATTCAAAAGATTAAAGAATCCAGCCACGCAGCGGTGGATTCTTTAGTATAAAAACCAGGAGTGTTAACCCGAGTAATTCGGGAGATAATTATTGAAACGTTTAAAATACTGAAGGACATTGAATTGATTTATTTTTCACTAAGAATATGTTCCTCATTTTTGGGGTATTCGTTTGTGTCAAAGTTTTACTGTAAATATCAGATAATCAATTCTTTGTTTCCTGTATCGCATTCTTCCTGTGAATTATTGAAGTTAGCTACTTTATGCCATAAATGAAAAATGCTTTAAAATACAAGAAAAATTAGTTTGTAAAACATAAAACCATCATGAGAACATTTATTTTTTTTAATAACAAAAAACCAACTTGTAATCTAAATTTACTGCCTAAACGAAGGACGTTTCTACCTTTATTTTTGGCAATCCTTTCGCTTTTTATTTTTTCGCATGCAGAGTCCTACGGGTTCATAAATGATCTCAAAAGCAATGGATTTAGTCTCATCCCCGCTCCTCAAAAAACGGAATTGACAGGGCAGAAAATCGTTATTGACAATAGTTGGACTATTAATTCTAAACTCGATGCCAATAGTATAGTTTTGAAGACACTTCAAACGGGAGTAATAGAACTTCTGGGGCTTGAGCTTTCGGGTAGGGGAGATGGGAAAATTATTCTTGAGATAAAACCAGGGAAAATAAACAGCAATTTGGCTCCTGAACTTGCCAGGCAAGCCTATCGTCTGGAGATAGCTCAGGATGTCGTTAAAATTACAGGTAATGCCGAAGCGGGTTTATTTTATGGAGTTCAGAGCCTTTTGCAATTACTCAAGCCCATGAATAACGGGGAGTTCTCTCTGCCAGAAGGAACAATCACTGACTGGCCAGATCTGGAGCTACGCATCATTCATTGGGACACCAAGCATCATCAGGACCGGATAGAAACACTTAAACGGTTTTTAGACCAGTCCGCCTATTTCAAGGCGAATGCAGTTGCTTTTGAGATAGAGGATAAATATGAATTTCCAAGACATCCGGTAATTGGGGCGCCGGGTGCTTTTACAAAAGCTGAGATGCATGAGCTTACCGCTTATGCAAAGGAGCGCTTTATCCAACTGATCCCGGATATACAAGCTCCTGCACATGTGGCTTATGTGCTGAAGCATAAGGAATTTACCCATTTAAAATCTGATGGCAGCAATTATCAAATTTGCATGTGTGACGAGGAAGCCATCCAACTTATTTTTGATATATACCAGGATATGATTGACGCCACTCCCGATGTAGATTACTTTCTTGTTTCAACTGATGAAATTTATTTTGCTGGAATCTGTGGTAAGTGTGAGAAAGAGTACAACGATGTAAATAGAAGCCAGGCATGGGTGGATTATGTTAACCGGGCGAACGAATGGATGAAAGAACGCAACAGAAAAATGATTTCATGGGTTGAGTTTCCCCTGCTACCTGAAGATATACATAAACTACCATCAACTATGATTGATGGAGTAATAAATGATGGAAAAGACCAGGAATGGATTGATGAAGAAAATAAGGCTGGAATCAAACAATTGAATTATAACTCAATACAAGGATCCGAATACCTTTTCCCAAATTATTTTACTACCCGATACCGCGGGATTCAAATTGAAGGGAACCTGCGTGGCACTTCAGTTTCAAGTGCAAATGTTCTTGAAAGAGGGGCCAATTTAATGGGGTCTTTTACGGCGGCATGGGGTGATTCAGGCCTTCATAATGAACTCTTTTGGCTGGGTTGGATAACCGGTATTCAATATTCATGGACAGTAGGGAAACCGGCAATAGAACAAAGTACTTCTGACTTTATGGATGCTTTCTATGGTTATAACAGTCCTGATATGGTGGAAGTTTATCACTTGCTTGAAGATGGTGCTCGTTTTCATCAAGATTTGTGGGATAATGTGATTTCTAAAGAAAGAGCTCCGGGTTATGGCGATTGGTACGGAAAAGGGATTAACACCGAGCGTTATGATCAAACATTTGAAACACTACCAATTCCAGCTATAAATTCAGAATCTATTTTTAGTGTTAAGTATGCTGCAAAAATAGAAAAAGCTACAATAGTTAAACGAGATAACGAAAAACTGATCAGCCTGCTCATGCATAGCTTATCAAGAATTGACCGTAATCAATATAATTTAGAAGTGCTGCTCTCTATTGCATATCTGGAACAATACACGATAAATACATTATTAAACTGGGTCAAAATAGAAAACTACCTGATAGAAGCGTCGAAGGCAGGAGACGAATATGCTAAAGCGGTAAACAATATGGTAGAAGCTTATAATCTCGCGGGTAAAATTTTGAAAGACGGAGTGCTGATAGAGAGGGAACTTACAACTACATGGGAAAAAAGCCGCTTTAAGAAGGGGCGAAGGGTAAATGGCAAAGAATTCGTACATGTATTAGATGATCTTAAAGATCATATAGCCGACCGCAGGGTAGGATTAGGTTATATGATGGCGCCGTTTGAAAGGATGGAAATTGATACGTGGCAAAGCAGGTTGATGGAAGAGATAAATATGTTTGCTAATACTCATAATGTTGAAGTAAAAGGATTGGAAGAGGAGCCATTGAATGAATAATCAGGTGACCAATAGCTTGAGATATGATTCAGAAGGGCAAATGCATATAAATTTATCACCTCGTCATTCCTTCGCGGGGATGGGTTTGAGTGCTTAGGCTGAGAAGGAATCTTATAAAAATGATAAATTTAATTCTTACAAAGTGAAACAAGGGCCAATGCAGAGATTCCTGCTCGTACTCCATTTCATTTCGTTTGGCAGGAATGACGTTATATTAAATGCGTTTGTCTTATATAGCTCTGCTATTAATTATTTACTATGAAAACACTTTTTTATTCAATCACCCTTTTAATTTCAATTGCTGTCATTCCATGTTCCGCGCAAAAGAAAACTTATATTGTGGCAAATGAAGATGTGATTGAAGCCTCAAAAGAATTAATATCACATCTTTCCAAAACATATCCTGAAGAATTTTTTACTAGTTCAGATAAAAAAGTAGAAGGAGCAAAAAATATCATCTTTGAATTGACATCTTTGGAGGAATTTGAAAATGATGAAGCTTATAAGATTTTCGGTGATGATAACCAACTATTTATCCAGGGAGAAACTCCACGAGCCATTGTAAATGGGGTATATGGTTTACTGAAGGAATTGGGATGGAGTTTTTATCTTTCTTTTGAGACACCACCGGTTGAGGCAAAACCACTTGATTTTTCCAACCTAAAAGTTGAGAACTCTCCCCTAAAAGAAAAACGTATTATTTTTAACTGGCATAATTTTTTAAGCGGCTGTACCGGTTGGGATATTGATCAGTGGCAGCAATGGATCGATAATTCATTAAGAATCGGATTTAATACCATAATGGTTCATGCTTATGGGAATAACCCAATGCAATCGTTCAGTCTGAATGGGCAGGAAAAAGAACTTGGATATCTGACTACCTCCCTAAGAGGACGAGATTGGGGAGCGCAACATGTCAACGATGTTCGTTTGATGCCTGGGGGAGATATATATACTGATTATGAATTCGGATCGCAGGCAGCGAAAGTCCGGGAGGGAGAGAGAAGTATTGCGGCGACTTCACTCATGAAAGAAGTTTTTAAACATGCTGCTAAAAAGTCTATGGGCGTTTGCTTTGCCATCGATGTGGACACATGGATGGCAAATCCACAGAACATAATCAATTCTCTTCCAAGCAAAGCTTTGCTGGAAATTGGAGGTTACAATATCGTAAACCCGGAACAGCCTGAGGGTAAAAAATACTACGAGGCGCAACTCAAAAAACTTCTTTCTGATTACCCTGAGATAACCATGGTAGCCGCCTGGATGCGCCGTCCACGAAAGAACCCTGGACAAGGGTCTATTTGGTTGAAGTACGATTCTCCCCTGCTCCCGGCAAAATGGAGATCGGAGTATTTCGAGATCTTAAAAAAACATCCTGAGTTAAAAGATAAACGACCTTATCCCGGATTGTTTGCCATTTCAAAAGTCATAAAAGTCTATCATGAAATCCTGAGCGAAATCAGGCCAGACATTGAGCTGGTTCTGGGGTCATGGCTTTTAGACTATCCAAAGCAAGCCAATCCGTTTATACCTGATTATTGCGGTTTCATCCCGCTGGATTACGAGCGTGTTTTCGAAAGGCCTGAAGTGTTGGAAGAACTCTCTGAAGTTGGCAAAGCCCGGAATCTATATCCCATTGTTTGGGCACACCACGATGATCACCGCTATATTGGGCGTCCTTATAAACCCTACAAGCAATTTAACTCATTACTTAATAAAATTAATGCAAATGGGTATGGGATAATCCACTGGACAACGCATCCACTTGATTTGTACTTCAATAATACCGAAAATCAAGTATGGAGAAATTCAGAAAATGAAACACTTGAAAAATCTTCGAGGGAGTTTGCATTTTCTTTATTAAAGTCGAACGATGAACATTTGATTTCTTATTATAATGATTGGTTTTCCAATGCCCCAATGTTTGGAAGGGAAACAACAGACTACTTTATCAGGGCGGACAAGGATTATCTATTAGAAGGTTACAGCTCCGCTCTGGAAGTGGTGGAAAGCGCTGAAAACCGACTCGGGATATTAAGAAAAGTCAATCGAGATGCACTAAAAAAGCAAGGCCTGAAAGAATACAGGTATCAAGTAGGGATGGAGAAATTTATCATTTCATTATTTAATAACCACCATAATATTCACCGGGCTTATCAATTGTTGAAGGATGGGAAGGGAGGAAGCAATACTATTTGTCCGGAAGCTAAAACCTGTGGAGTCAATCAAATTGTATGCGGAAACTATTGCAGAATATGGAGCCACAAAGGGCGAGGAGGGAGTTTTGCTTTCACTTAATTTGCGCTGGTTACCTGATTATATTGACGTGATGCAACGTGTTGGCATGGAGAAGATCAGAATAAATTTTCAGCCCACTTCGCACGATCCGCTTGCCCAGGGTGCCGGGAATAACACTTTCTTTATTGATGAAGAGAAAAACCTTTGGTCTTCACTCGGTAAAAAAGAGTTGAAAGTAGAAGCGAGCTCAAATGGGTCACGTCCACTGAAAAAAGTCACTGACAGTTGGATTGAGATTTCGGAAGAAATTATTCTTCCGATAAAAACAATGCGAAATTTCGAATTACCCGCAAGTGTTTTCAAAATTAGTTTAATCCCGGCAACAGAAAGTGCGAATTTCAACATTGAGTTTTTGGATAACGGTAAGGTAATTTCAGCAGTTTTATTAGATGACTTCAACAGTGATTTTGTAAGGACTATAAATTTAAATGGAAATTTATCTTTGAAAATAGTCCCGGTAAAAGGCATTGTGAGATTGGCTGGGTTGATTGTTGAGGTGAAATAGAAAATTACTTTCTGGAAGTATAAAGCGGTTAATTACTATTTTGAAACCCATAATGTTTAGAACAAGGATTTGTGGAAAAACAAACAAATGAAAATAATTAAACATTTCGTGATGGAATTTAATCGAGTACCTACAAGGAGCATTCTTATAATTCTAATGTTCATTTTATCCATTTTTAATTTGAACGCGCAAAATCAGTTATCGATAAAGGATATAACGGTATTAAAAGAGCCAGCAGATAATATGATGAAGGACTATCTGACTCAACTTGTGGACAGACAATTTGCAGTCAGAGATTCAATTTTGTCAACACTCCAGTCTGCCGAAGATTGGGATACAAGAGCACAGGATATACGGGAATTTATAATATCTGGTACCGGGCCATTCCCGAAACGGACACCTTTGAATGCCCGAATTACAGATCGCCTTGAAAGGAAGGATTATGTAGTAGAGAATATACTTTTTGAAAGCCGACCAAATTTTCTTGTCAGTGCCAATTTATATCTCCCTAAAAACGTCACTTTCCCCAGGCCGGTTATATTGAATATTACCGGGCATAATCAAGAAGGTAAAGGATCAGCCAGGACACAAAAAATCTGTATCGCCCAGGTGAAAAAAGGATTCGTTGCCTTAGCGATTGATGTTTTGGGACAGGGAGAAAGGCAGATTTATGATGTTCAGGTTGGGATTGCTCATCAGATTATTGGAACACAGGCTTTTATAAGCGGTACTCATGTTTTCAATTTCATGGCATGGGATGCTATTCGTGCTATTGATTACCTGGTTAGTCGTCCTGAAGTCGATGCACAAAAAATAGGAATTACAGGAAGTTCAGGTGGAGGAATGATGTCAACTTATATTTTACCTTTTGAAGATCGTATTAAAGTTGCGGTCCCTGTATGTAACCCAAATACATGGAACTATCGGGTGCATGCTAACCTTTCGACAGATCATGAACAAGTGTTTTTCGGTGCTTTTGACAATGCTATTGATCCCAGGGGAGATCCTTTATTTGCCCAGGCGCCTAACCCACTGTTGATCAATGCTACCACAGACGATGACCTGAATCCTGCAAAAGGAGTATGGGATTTAAGTAGTTGGTTGTATAAATCTTACTCGGCCCATGGTGTACCGGAAAAATTTACCACTACTATGGTTAAGGCAGCACATGAATACAATCTAGAGCAGCGAGAGATTACATACTCATGGATGCTGCGCTGGACAGGTGGTCATTCAGAAGGGTATTTGGAAGAATATACTGACGTTGAAAAAATGGAAGATTTATGGGCGTCAAAAAATGGGAGTGTATTTGCTGAACCTGAAAGCCGTCATCCTCATGAATGGGTATTGAAATACCTGTCAGGACATCGACATAGTCCGAAAGCCATAGATAACAAGAAATCATTGCAAATCCATAAGGCGGACATGTCCAAATTTATTAAAAATGTTCTTAACATGGATTTTGATAATATTCAAGTGAGCGGTGGCATTGAAGAAACACGCTCTGTTGGCGATATTACGATTTCCACTTTTGTACTTGAGCCAGAAACGGGTATTGTCTTGCCAGGGATTTTATTAGACTCAAAGGCAAAGAACTCAAGCTCGGATGTGATCTTATATCTGAGTGAAAATGGAAAGTCAGATATACTAAAAGAAATGGATCTTGTTGAAGATATATTAGGAAAAGGATATCGTATTTGCTCAGTTGATCTTCGTGGTATGGGAGAAACATCTCCTGATATGAAAGGTAAACTTTGGGATTTCTTATTGGGTAAACCTATATTCGGTCAACGCATATATGATATTTTAGCTACTACAAAATGGTTGAAAGAGTCTGAAATCTCCGCACAAAAAATTAAACTTTGGGGAACAGGAACAGCAGCTCTTTATGGGGCATTTGCAGGAGTCTTGAGTGATGATATTTCTGGTTTTTTGCTTGACGAACCCTTGTTGTCCTTTGAAAGTGTAGTTCAGGTTGAAGTACCAAAATACGGTACTGAGATTATGCTGTCTGGTTTATTAGAAAAATTTGATATGCCTCAGGTTTATCAGGCGCTGAGCTCAAGACCCGTCGCAATATTAAACCCACTATTGGGAGATAAAACTCTTGCCGCAAAATCTGATATAGATATAATGGATAAAATAGTATCAAGAACTTATAAAGGACTTAAAAGGTCTAAAAAGTGGCAAATAGATGTAGTGAGTGATCAGGAGAAAAAAGGAATTATTTTTAATGGGCTGAATGATGATTGATAGAGGACCCCTTACCTTTTGAAATTGGTATCTGCTATCTTTAAAGAAAAAGCTCCTTTTTATAAAATGAGTTATTATGGATGCACGCCTCGTCCGTCTATCTGCCCGGCAAGGCTGGAGATTTCCATTTTTGACTATTACATCACATTTTCTTTCTATGGTTTGATGTATAGGTATCAATCGGCTAGCCTATTGGAGGCCGCTTAGAAAAAATGGAAAAATCTTCTTTGACAAAGTTGAAGCTAAAAGAAAAATTCAAAAATTTAGTCTGATATAGTATCCCCATATTCTTTCTGAAGTTTCTTCAAAAGGGTTTTTAAATTTGCTATCAATTCCGGATCGGCTTTATCATAAATGTTGTTCATTTCACTAGGATCATTCTCAAGATCAAAGAGTTCCCATTGGTCTATGTCATTATAGAAATGAATAAGTTTGTAGCGATTTGTTCGCACGCCGTAATGCCGTTTTACCTTATGCCAACCATGAGGATATTCGTAATAATGATAGTAAATGCCATCACGCCATTCTTTCACTTTTTCTCCAGCCATTATTGGTACCAGCGATTTTCCCTGAAAAGGTTCGTTGGTTTCAATATTTAACAATTCCATAATGGTCGGCGCAAAATCCAGGTTGAGTACCAAATCGTTATTTACTGTTCCGGGTTTAATTAATTTTGGATAGCGCATCACCATGGGCATCCCAAATGATTCTTCGTACATAAATCGTTTGTCGTACCACCCATGCTCACCCAGATAAAATCCCTGGTCTGAAGTATAAACTATCAGGGTATTATCCAACAAACCTTTTTCTTCTAAATAATCCAGTAATCGACCAACATTTTCATCAACAGACTGAATGCATTTAAGGTAATCGTTCATGTATCTTTGGTATTTCCATTCTACCAGCTCTTTTCCACTTAAGCCTTTCGAAAAGAAATCATCGCTTATGGGCATATAATACTTATCCCAGGCTTTTCGTTGTTGTTTGTTCATGCGATTGAGATTACGCTTCCATCCTGCTGCTACATCGGATTTTTTAGGCGCACCGCCAGAACCTGTCTCTATCACTCGCTCAGGATCCAGCTTCATATCCAGCGACATAAACATCCTGTCAATGGATAAATCCTGCTCTGCTGCCGCCGTACGATTTTCATATTTATCATAAAAATTGTCAGGCAAGGGATATACTTGCTCGCCTGTCAAATGAGTTGTGTCAGGCATCCAGTTTCGGTGTGGGGCTTTCTGCTGTACCATCAGACAAAAGGGTTGATCCTTTGGAATTCGATTTTCCAAAGCCTCTATAGCAAGGTCGGTGATTATATTTGTCGCATAACCAATATGCTGAATCGTATCACCCATGTTTACCAGGCTGGGATTATAGTATTGTCCCTGGCCAATGAGCACATTCCAGTAATCGAAACCTTGGGGCACGCTTTTCAGATGCCATTTGCCAATCACCGAAGTGTAATAGCCATACTGTCGCAAAATTTTTGGATAAGTCATTTGTGAACCGTCAAACCTGCTCGAGTTATCTAGAAATCCATTGATATGGCTGTATTTGCCGGTAAGAAAAACAGCCCGGCTTGGACCACAAATTGAATTGGTTACATAAGACCGGTTAAAAACAATACCCTCATTGCCAATCCTATCCAGATTGGGAGTTTTAATCAGTGAATTATCATAAATGCTCATGGCTTTTTTGGCATGATCGTCGGTCATGATAAACAGAATATTCGGCCTTTGTGTGACTTCTTTTTCTTTCACTTTTGGTGTGCATGTTATCAGGAATAAAATTGATAAGTAGAATAGGCGTCTCATTAGATTTGTAAAATTATGCGTTTCGGTTTGTTTATAATTTTTTGATAAATATAGTAATACTGAGTTAGAGCCTGCCTATAAACTCTACCAAAATTATAAGCGCTCCTTTTTTTGCGATCTCCATTTTTGAGCCTCACAAGTTGAAATAGACAATTTGTGCATTTTGAAAAAATGTTAATTTTCGTAATGACGTACGGGCTTAACTTATTGACATTTTCCGGACAGGCAGTCGTAACGCAGAGATCAGACTTTATGGAAGGACTTTAAATAAAGAATGATCCTACCTCAACCTGAAAAAAAGCGCTTTAAAATGTGTAGGAGTGTAAATGGTAAAGATTTCGTTCATATATTAGATGATCTAAAGATCATAATAGCCAACCGCTGATTAGGCTTAGGTTATTAATGGGCCAATTGAAAGAATGGAGAACCCCTTTTAATCGAGAAGATAAATAAGTTTGCCAATACGCATAGCGTAACGATTGAGGGATAAAAGAACCGTCCTTGATTAAATAAATAGGGTTACCCATTTAGATCGCATTTGATTTAATCATTGCATAGCTCACAGGTTCATGTAGTACACATCTTTCAATAATTTTATCTAAGATTGAAATCCTATGATTTCTCCGGTTAAACCTAAAAAAATATTCATCAAT
>JAJRQT010000172.1 GCA_024280115.1 Bacteroidota bacterium
TGCTTTTTGGTACATCTCTTTAAGCAACTCTGCCTTTTCACGTGGAGTAGCCATACCGCAACGCAAAACACTCGGAATACCCCACTTTAACGCAGTATCCATTTGGGTAAGGTTGTGGCTTTTGTTTGGAATCAAGATGATTTCGTCCTTTACAAAATGGTACATCGCTTCTACATTCTTCGCAGCGATGAGTTGTTCTACCCTATTTGGCAAATAATCCGTACTGGACATCAAAGCCTGGAGCATTTCTTCCCAAACTTTAAACGGGACCTTTCCCTTTCCTGAATACCTTTCTGAATCATTGCACCCTGATAAAAAAGGAGGGAAGGCTATCGCAGCGCCTCCCAAAATAACTGTCGTTAAAAAGTCACGGCGGTTTTGATCTTTAATGTGATTCATGGATTGTCTTGTGGTTAGGTAATTGTGCTGATTTTTAAAATTCAAAATAAGCAATTATGTTCAAACAATTGATATTAATATTGTGTAGAACCAAATTGCTGTCTGGGACATTTGTCCTTTATGAATAGATAGAGATGGAGGTAAACAAAATTTAATTTATAATTAATTAAATTTTGTATCCGTGCCAGTCAAAATAAGCTTAACAAGGGCTTGATTCATTGACCTAAAGAACTCAACAATTCTTTTGATTTTAAAGAATAACTATCTTCGTCACCGATTAGATCATTCAATAGTTCAATTGTCCTGGATTTTCTATTTAGTTTCAGATTAGAAAGTGCCTCGTACCAAATCGCCGGCTTAGAATATTTATTTTGGTCAAGCTTCTGAATCAAGTCAAAAAATGTGATGGCCGTTTCGGCATTGTCAATTTCGAGATTACAAATTCCCGAATAAAATATCGGTGCGGGATCGAGTGGATTTTCTTTATTTAATTTAGAAAATAACTTCAGGGCCCGGGGGTAGTTGCCTTGTTCGTAAAAACTATATGCATTATCAATTTGATCATCAGAGCGTGAAACGGGAGCTTCAACATTCGGATAGGATGTATAATAATTGAAGTATAATTCATTGGAATCCAATGACTGATTTCTAATTGAATATATGGAGACCAATATCAATGCCACAGCAGCAGCCAAACCCATGGAGTAATTTCGCAATTTGATTTGTTTATTTTTTTTAATGGAAATTTGCTTTTGCATCTGCTCTTCCTGCTGAAGCAGTGATTTCAATTCCCTGTTAAATCCCAACTCTAAACCTTTTAATAAGCTGCGATGATTAGCCACTTTTTCATTCAGAGATTCATCACTTTTCATCCTTGCTTCAAAATCTCTGCGTTCGTCTTCTGAAAGATTCCCATTTAAATATTCTTCGATATGATCAAGTTGATCCTGCATCCAGCCTCCTCTATATATTAATTCTCATTTTTCTTTGTAAAAGATGTTGTATCTCTTTTATACAACGTACCTTTTGCGATTTCACCGTTTGAGCATTTTTATAATTCATCTCAATGGCAATCTCCTCCATACTAAATCCCCTGAAATAAAAATAACGCAGGATGGATTTGCATGGATTCTGAATACTTTCTATTATTCCTGCAATTCTATTTTCCAATAAATTGCCTTCATACAATTCAGGCAATTCAAAATTGTCATCCGCAATTTCCCGATTGCCTGATTCATTAAGCGGCACTAGTCGTTGAGCTGCTTTAAACTTTGTCAATAGTACATTCTTGCCTATTGAAAATAAATATGTTTTAACACTGCTCTGGAATTCTGTAAGTTTACCTGCCCGGACATTTTTGTATAATATAATCATAGCATCCTGAAAACAATCAGACGAATTATCTTCATCAGCCCCATAAGTTTTATACGCCCAGGATAAAAATTCCTTTCTGTACACATTGTAAAATTTCACAAGAGTCGTATCAGGATTTTTATTTAGTCCTTCTAATAAATCAACTTCTTTGTTTGTCAATTGAATCAGCCTTTATATATCTATTACCATAAATGTAAACATCAAATAAAGTATTTCAAATAATTGTTGGCCGATCCTGCTTTAAAGTTTCAAATGAAACAATAATGGAAACTACCTTGAGTACACTCCGCTAGGTCAAAGTTCTTTGATTTTCAATGTTTACTTCATTGTACTTAGAGTTTTTTAGAATTATTAGAATGGACTCTTCATTCGAAATTTACATTCATAATTCCATGATCTATGTAAAATGACAGATTTAGTATCGATTAGAGAAGTGCTAAGAGATGGCGAATAATAATCCATATATGGACAAAATATATCCAATATAATTTTTATTCCCGGAAATAAACAGTACATTTATGGAATAATGAGTGAAGTATGAAGAAAGAAAAATTATATAATCAAAAAAATTCCAATAATACCGAAGCAAGAGATCCAATGGTTGCGTATCAGGCGCCGCTGATGAATGCGCTTACCTGCATGTCACATCGCGATATCTATGAAATGCGCCTATCTGGTCAATCATTAGTCGATATCCAAAACCAGACTTCACTAAGTGCACAGGATTTAGCTGGCATTGTCGGGGTAAGTAAAAGCAAATATTACGAATTGATTCAGATGGATGATCTAGGCAGTAAGCATATAGATGCTCTTGCCGATTTTGCTACACTTTGGCAAAAAGGATTGGAGGCATTTGATGATGAAGAATCACTTCTTTACGAATGGCTTGAGACACGCAATGAAAACCTTGGTAATATAAAACCTGTAGATTTGCTTTCATCGAGAGTCGGTAGGAGGGCCTTAGAAAAAGCATTTTACCGCATAGAGTTTAGCACCTACGGATGATACTTTACCACCTTGATAAATGGAAGTATCGCGATGTTTGGCCACCTGAAGGTACACTACATGCCGATGGCAGATGGAATAAGCCGGGACAATGGATAATTTACACATCTTCAACTATTTCGCTGGCGAAATTGGAGATACTGGCCAACGAAAATAATTTGCCGGTGAAAAGAGTATGCATGACCATTGAAGTACATGAATCCGCTGAAATATTTGAAATTGATACCCACGATCTGCCTGGAAACTGGATGATAAAGCCTTACCCAACTCAACTTGTCAATCATACTTCCCGGTTTTTAAATTCAGGAAAGTTGCTAATGCGAGTCCCTTCTGCCCAAAGCTTTCGTGAGCGCAATTATTTACTTAATGTGCGTCACGCCGAGTTTCACAAGGCGGTTCAACTAATGGACGTTTCAGAAGAACCTTTTGATTCCAGGTTGAGAAAACTCCCGATAGTTTAAAATGCTTATTCTCTTGGATTTTATATATTTATCGAAGGGAATGCAATTAAACCAAAACAGGTCGTTTGGCAACCTGCTCTGATTTATTTACTATTCTTACTACACTTGTGCCAAACCTCCATCTACAGGTAATTCAACGCCTGTGATATATGAACTATCGTCTGAAGCAAGAAATAAAACTGCATTGGCCACCTCATCTGGTTGCCCCATTCTTCCGAGAGGTATCTGTTTCAATAAGGTTTCGCCAAAATCTTTAATAGCTTCTTCCGGAAGTCCCATTTTGCCCCAAATTGGCGTTTCTATAGGACCGGGTGATATTGCATTTACTCTGATGCGTTTACCTGCCAGCTCTACGGTGAGTGTTCGGACCAAAGAACGCAACCCCGCTTTTGTTGCAGCATAAACACTCATGCCAGGCATGCCTTTTACATTGGAAATACTCGTATTATAGATGATACTAGCGCCATCATTTAAAAAGGGCAGTGCCGCCTGAGTAGTAAAATACGGCCCCCTGAAATTGGTGTCCCATTGGGCATCATAGAAGTTGCCTGGCATAACATCAATAGGTGCCGGACGTCCGATTCCAGCATTGAGAAAAAGGATATCAATTTTACCAAACCTTTTTGTTGCAGCTTCAAATACATTTTTATTTTCTTTTGGATCCGCCGCATCAGCCAGGATTGCAAAGGAATTTTCAGTTGCATTGGCATTGTATTCGTTCACAGCCTCCTGACGTCGAGCGGTGATTACAACTTTCGCACCTTCGCTTACAAATAGTTGGGCTGTAGCCAGGCCCATTCCACTGTTGCCTCCTGTAATCAGGGCAACTTTTCCTGATAATTTACTCATGATTTTTAATTTATAGTTTAATTATACATTAACAATTTTTAATTGAGATTCAGATTGATACAGTTTTTCAAGCCCCTTTAATATTCCCGGAGCAGTAATAAACCGGAACATGAAATACATTAACGGTGTGAGTATAAAATACTTTGTAGTCATCTCTACATGCATGTATGCTTCTGTATGATTTTCATCAATAGGAGTTAATCCCAAGGTTGCCTGAGCACTTTTGACGGGCATGGAAGAGTCATAAATATCCGCCGTATAGTGTGAGCCTTCTTTCCATTCAACAATACGCTCTTTTAGATAATTGCCATCTTTAAAATCACATTGCCTGGTGGATCCTACTTCGCAAGTGGTATTTTCTCCCGTGAAATGCGATCCTTTCAACATTGGGTGGAATCGATGGATATTTGAATAATCGCCAAGATAAGCCCACAGTTCCTCTGATGAAGCATTGATTTTTCTTTTTACGCTGACTTTCATGATTGTAAAATTTATAAGTTAATAATTGATTTCTATTAAAATTAGACCGGTTTGTTTTTTTGATGATAAAAAAATATTATGTTTTACTTATAAAACTAAATGTCATTCTATACCATTTATCAAGATATACTCTGTCCTTATTTACTTTCATTCTTGAGAAAGCACCGAAAATTCCTGCGTGCATATACTCTGCAATATCTTCTGCAGGTATTGAGTCAATGATTTCACCACTATCCTGACCCTCTTTCACACATTGGGAAATAACCTCAATCAAAATTTTAAAATTCTTATCAGTAACTCTGGATATATCTGGGTTAAAACCTCCAACCTCTATCGATAAATTATTTATAAGACATCCGGAATCAAATCCATCCTTTTCATTGATGTCAATGATCATGGTATAAAACCTCTTTAAACGCTCCAGTGGCAAGATCGTATTATCCGACAACACTTGGGTTACCATATTTAAGCTGTCTGATCCATAGGCCTCAACTACCTTCTCTGCAAAATGTTCCTTCGTATCAAAGAAATTATAGAATGATCCTTTCGGGATATTGCACGCTTTCAATATTTCATTGATGCCAACGTTATGATATCCTTTTTTACGAAACAATTCTGTCCCTTTCGAAATGATATCTTCTTTATTGTGTTTATATCCCATTGGCTTTTAATACGAACAATTAGACCGGTTGGTTTAACAAAATCTGAAAAATCAATGAATTAAAAAATATAATGTCTGTCATCTGACAATCAAATTATGAATTTAACAAAGATCTATACTTTCCAATGCCTTTGAATATCCCTCCTGGTACTCTCTGACAAATTAGTATCGAATACCGCAGTACGAGCCATGTCGATATTGACTTTGTCTATTTTCATGAACACGAGTTGACTGATTTCCCTGACAGAAAGTGCATTTTTATTTCTAAGATCGAGATGGAACTCGTCTCCTTTTTGTACATTTCCCTCTTGAATAACCCGAAAGTAAATACCCAGATGTTCAAAATCTATGAATTGTTTGAGCAATTCTGATGATCCAAATTTAGCTGCGAATTTATTACAAGGTTGCCGTGGTTGAGATACCTGAACAATGGCCGCTCCTACTTTGTATATATCGCCAATTTTTATTTCAGCCTCATCAACGTCAGAAATAGTCAGATTTTCTCCAAACATCCCATAAGTCCATTCCAAATCTGGATAAAGAGATTTCCAATAATTATAATAATTTTCTCCATACCCATAACACGCCTTATCGATGCCACCATGTACTTTCAGGTTGTTGATGTGATCACCTTTAACCCCAATATTTCCAAGAAAGATTGGATCTTCCACAGGGTATTTGAATATACCGGTAGTTAAGACTACATTTTTCCATTCAATAGTTTTTTTTGAACCGATATTGGTTGATATAATTTTCATTTGTGTCAGATAATATAGAAATATTTCAACCGGGTTATTTATTATTATTGAAATAATAAAGAAATACCAATGTACCGGAAAAAGCAGGTTTTTTCTGCCCCTTGATCTCCAATTCAACTTTCAAATGACATTTTGATACGCCTCTCAGGTTTACTAACGAATGAAGTTTTGCTTTTAACCGCACTTCACTATTGACCAACACAGGTTGAGCGAACCTTAAGTCTTCAATTCCATAATTGATCATCATATCAAGGTTGCGGATTTCGGCAATTTGTTTCCAGAGATATGGAGAAATAGAAATATTTAAATATCCATGTGCGATGGTTCCACCGAAATTTGCTTCTTTTTTGGCTCGTTCAGGATCGGAATGTATCCATTGATAGTCAATAGTTGCATCGGCAAATTTATCTATTCTTTCCTGTGTGATGGTTAAATACTCAGAAACGCCTAATTCTTTGCCAATATATTTTTCAAATTCAGCGTGACTTCCAATGATCAGTTTACTCATAGATGTGTCGTATTTATTATCAGACCCCGAAGATAGTGGAAGTCAACGAAATATCATTATTTTTATTTTTAGAATTGAAAGCGCATTAAACATATTAAAGCTTTATATCAGTGGGATTCAAAATTTCCCGCACGGTGAAAATTCATTAAATTAATACTTCATGACCAAGCCACCATTCGCCAAATTCGCTTCATTAAAACTATCTCTCATTCTATTTCTATTCGTAATCATATTTAACGTGTTAATTTTTCCATTTTTTGCGCACGCCAAAAATGCAGAACCAATTGATATCCATTTTGCCTACTCTCCGGAAAAGGCCTATGAACTCATCAATTCATATAGTGAAGCAACCCGGGAAAGTTATATGATAAGTGAAATGACACTTGATGTGCTCTATCCTGTTGTCTATACGCTTTTTATGAGCATTTCCCTTATATTGTTATTCCCGAGCAAAGAAAAAGTCGCCTGGTTACCATATCTCGTTTTTGCATCTGATTTAATTGAAAATACCGGCATTATTGTTCTTCTTTATAATTATCCAAAAGAATTGTACAATCTGGCCATCATTACAAGCGTTTTCTCAACAATTAAGTGGTTGTTGGCATTACTTATTTTAATGATAATGATCATTGGATTGGTTAGAAAATTTGTATTAAAAAGTCAAAAAGGGCAGTTAGACTAAAGCAAATTTTATCAGACAACGAAACTATTGAAATCTATCTATCAATTGCTATGATTCACAACTATATAAAAACCAGCATCAGGGCCCTGTTCAGACAAAAAGGAACCACCGCCATAAATATTACAGGGCTTACCCTGGGGCTTACCTGCAGTATGTTTATCATGCTTTGGATAGCAGATGAAATGAAGTTTGACCGAATTCATAAAGATGGTGACCGTATTTACAGGATGCTATTTAATATTCAGTATCCAGATGGTAGCATCAACACATGGTGGAATGCACCTCAGCCGCTGGAGGAAGTTTTGGAAACTGAATATCCGGAAATTGAACATGCAATGCTCATCAGTTGGAATAGCGATAGACTATTGACTCTGGGAGAGGAAAACATAAAAAAGCCAGGTGTTTTTGCAAGTGAAGATATTTTCGAAGTATTTGATAAGCCATTTATTATCGGGAATAAAAATACCGCCCTCAAAGAAAAAAATTCTATCGTTATCACAGATGAGCTTGCAGAAATACTCTATGGAAGTCAATGGAGACAAAAAGAGATTGTAGGCACTTCAATTTTAGTGGAGAAGGAAGATCTGCTCATGGTTACAGGTATTGTACCAAAACCAACAGCAAATTCTTCTATTCAATTCGACTATGTAATTCCGTTTAAATTTGGTTTGGATAAGCAACCCTGGAACCGGGAATGGGGAAATTTCAATAATCGCATGTTTGTAAAGCTCAGAAAAGGAGTTGATACAAATGATTTTAAGGAAAAGATTGAAGACGTTGTTAAAACTCATAGAGAAGAAGGCGAAGGAGATGATACCCATGCATTTATTTATCCTATCGAAGACCTTCATTTATATGGAAAATTTGAAAATGGTGTAAATACAGGCGGGCGCATCGAATACATCAAAATTTTCGGCGCAGTTTCAATTTTTGTCCTGCTGCTTGCCTGCATTAATTTTATGAACCTGTCAACTGCATTGTCTTTTCGAAGGGCGAAAGAAGTGGGCATCAGGAAAGTTGTTGGTGCAAGCAAAGGGTCACTTATTTTACAATTCGTTGGAGAATCTATAATAATTACCTTCTTTTCCATGATCCTTGCAGTAATACTTTCGGTATTGCTGTTGCCTACATTTAACAACCTCACAAACAAAAGTTTATCTCTAGATTTTCAAAACCTGTCCCTCTGGATTTATGGCGTATTATTTTTAGTCATAACCGGTTTGCTAGCCGGAGTTTACCCCGCTTTTTTTATCTCCGGTTTCAAACCATCATCTGTACTGAAAGGGAGCCTGGCAACAAGTCATAGTGCAGGATTTTTCAGGAAATCACTGGTTGTTTTCCAGTTTTTCCTATCGATAGTTATGATCATTGGAACGATTGTCGTTCACATGCAGATTGATTTTATCATGAATAGAAACATTGGCCTGGATAAGGAAAATGTATTGATTTACGGACTAAACAACGAATCCTATACACATTATCAATCCATAAAAAATGATTTGCTTCAATATCCTGAATTTGTAAGTGTGACTACGTGCAACCAAAATCCATTGAATATCGGAAGCTCTGCCACCGGAATGGAGTGGGAAGGAAAAAAGGAAGGAGAAGAAATAGAATTCAGTCATCTCTGGGTAACCTACGATTTCATTAAAACGCTGGGAATGGAGTTGGCAGATGGCAGGGATTTTTCGCCTGAATTTGCGTCAGATTCTTCCGCTTTTCTTTTAAATGAAGCTGCAATTGAGGCGATAGGATTGAAAAACCCCATCGGGTCTAAGTTCAATGGATTCTGGATAGATGATGGAAAAATCATTGGAGTTATCAAGAATTTCCACAGCGCTTCTATATATGCTCCGGTATCTCCATTGATGGTTATCATGGATTCTGAGCCATATCAATTATATATTAGAACTGCCTCGGGAAAGACTGGGGAAGCCATTAAAAATCTGGAGAAAATCCACAAAAAATACTCACAGAGTTATCCATTTGAATATCATTTTATGAATGAGCAATACGACCAAGTGTATAAAAGTGAGATGGTGATGAGCAAATTATCTAACTTTTTTGCTTTTCTCGCCATTATAATTTCGTGCCTTGGTTTGATTGGTCTGGCCTCGTTAACCACCACGCAGAGGGTAAAAGAAATAGGCATCAGAAAGGTAATGGGAGCAACAGTATCGAATATACTATTCCTGCTTTCGAAAGATTATATCAAATTGATTCTGATTGCTTTTGTGATATCGGTACCGGTTGCAAATTATTTCATTTCCGGGTGGCTCGATAAATTTGCTTATAAAATAAACCTCCTCTGGTGGTTATATCCTATTGCTGGATCGGTGGTGTTGTTTGTAGCTTTATTTTCAGTGAGCGGACAATCATTTAAAGCAGCCATCACAAATCCAGTAGATAGTTTAAGGGATGAGTGAAACAAGTAGTAATTCAGTTTCACAAAACACGGTTTGATTGCAATTGAGTAGTTTAATAGGTTTAACTTTTGAGCATTAAAAATAAAGTATGTTACTATTTACCTTTAAGACGGCAATACGAAATTTGCTAAGTAAAAAACAAAATGCTTTCATAATTATTTTAAGTCTTGCTATTGCATTTACTTTTTCGAATATCCTGATAACCTTCATTTCTTATGAATTAAATACAGATTCTTTTCATGAAAATAAGGACAGGATTTACAGACTGTTTAGCGAAGATCCAATGAATCAAGGTAATAAAATAAGATATATCCAGGGTAAGGTAGATCAGTTTTTAGTTGACAACTTCCCTGAAGTTGACAAAATATGTCAAGTCACAGTCTTTAACAGTGAGGGAAGTTCACTCAGAACAAAAAATATGGATATAACAGATCAATTGGTTCTGAGAGTAGATTCAACATTTTTTAAGTTTTTTGATTTCCCCTTTTCTGAGGGTAATATTTCAAAAGCAATATCTGCAGATGGTATTGTATTAAAAGAAGCATTGGCAAGGAAGCTTTTCAAAAATCCGCCCTTTACCGGTACGATGCTTGACCTGATAAATGGAAAAGATATCAGACCAATGAAGGTTACCGCAATTCTTAAAGATTTTCATGAAAACACACAATTTAATTTTGATGCAATTATTTCAGGCCATGAGTCGTGGGGTGGTTCAGTTTTCTTAATGTTAAATGAAAAATCCAAACCGGAACCGTTGGTAGAAAAAATGAATGCCAGCGAAAATATGCCCAGCCTTTTAGGCCTGGGAAAGTCACAATATGAACTCGAACCATTCACCAGCTCCTATTTCAATGCTTCGGGAGCACAACCTTTCGATCGGTATCGAAATAAGCAGCTAATTATCATATGTTGGGTAGTTATAATTCTTCTGTCTTTTACGGCCAGTTTTAATTTTATCAATCTTTATGTAGTTGGCTTGTTGACAAGAAGAAAAGAGATCGGAGTAAAAAGAGTATTTGGAGCATCAAAGAGTAATATGATTCTTACAATAGGCGTTGAAGTTGCGTTGTATGTGCTTTTTTCAATATTGCTGTCAATGATATTGACCTATTATTTTCTCCCTGTATTTAATTCTTCATTTAATACACAACTTAGTTTTTCATATTTTACATATGCAAAAGTGATAGCTATTGTTATTGGCGCTATTGTGCTATTAGGTCTGTTCATCACTCTTTACCTGAGTATATTTATCTGGAGACTTAATACTATAGGTCTTTTAACTGATACCCTTTCACATAAGGTCAAGGCCAATCGGATTCTTTTTACTATCCAATTTTTTATGACCGTAGCGCTAGTGATTTGTTCGATGGTTGTGATCAGGCAAATGCAATTTATTAAAAACAAACCATTGGGTTTCAACAAACAACTTTTACAACTACATGTACCTTCAGATGATCAAAAAGCAAAACTGAGTGTGCTGAAATAGAAGCTTTTGAATTATCCACAAATTCCCAGAGTGGCAATAAGTAGTGGAAATCCCATTTCCGGCAGTTGGATAATCAGATATAGATTAGATGATCAATCTTTTTATTCTCCTTATTTTATGAACGGAGATGAAGACCTAAC
Source organism: Bacteroidota bacterium (assembly GCA_024280115.1). Lineage (GTDB taxonomy): Bacteria > Bacteroidota > Bacteroidia > Cytophagales > Cyclobacteriaceae > JAAUQL01. Next base: position 11,230 of record JAJRQT010000172.1, read on the forward strand.
GGAAACCTTGGGATTGACTATTATTGATGGGAAAAATTATAATTCGCAAGACAGTCATGGGAAGTTGGTCAACGAGACTTTTGTCAGGTTTTTTGATATGAAAGATCCTATTGGCCAAGCTATTCCGGGTTCAGAAGATCATATTGTTGGAGTAGTTAAAGATTTCAATTGTGTATCTCTAAAGCAGGAGATTCCACCTTATATAATTTCCTATAAGGGAAATCAGAACTTTCTTTTAATAGATATTTCAGATGTTGATCTTGGACAATTCATGCCTTTAGTCGCGGATGAGTGGCAGCAGGTGTTTCCTGATGTCATATTTGATTACAATTTGATTGAAGACGAGCTGTTAACTAAACATAAGGAGGATGCCTATTTCTTTAGGATGATCATTAGTTTTACTGTCGCAAGTCTTATTATCAGTTGTTTTGGTTTATATGGAATTGCCTCTTTTACATTTTCCCGTCGAACAAAAGAAATTGGAATTCGAAAAGTGCTTGGGGCTTCATTTACAAATATCCTTTTGCTGGTTTGGAAGGACTATGTCAAGCTCATTTTCATTAGCTATTTATTGGCAATTCCAGTTGTAAATTACTTTCTTACAGAATGGCTAAGTCAATTTGCATACAAAATTGAATTGAGCTGGTGGTTGTATGTAATCCCGGGATTAATCATTATGATGATTGCTCTACTGACCATAAGTGGTCAATCGGTAAAAGTCGCAAATACAAATCCGGTAGATAGTTTAAGGGATGAGTGAAATATTTAATGATGATGTTTTGAAGGTATGTTTTTTCCAAACCTTCGCCCGATAACTACACCAAAAGTAAAAGCATCGTACAAATGTTTATTGACATAACCAGCAGTAACTGATACTTCCCAATTATCCATTCTGATAAATGCATATTCGATTCCTAAATATCTTATCCATAAGGTTTGATTGGCATCTGTTTCAAAACCGGTACCAGCAAAAACAGAAAATCTCGGTAAAATTTCGTAAACAACAACGCCGCTGAATAGCACCACATTTTCACGTTTTATAAATTCTTCATTTTCGTGTTCCACTTCAATATTCAAAAACGCGAATTCATTGTAGGTACCAATGGCCCATTTATGGGAAAGCCAATATTCATAATCTATACCAAAAGTTGGTGCGAGTACATATTGCTCTTTCCCGGTTTGAGTATTATGAACTTCGTGAATCAATGAATTGCCTAAAAACAGTCCGGCTTTATGCCTTTTTAACGGAGCTTCGGAACTTTCGTGGGATTCTTGTTGGGCAAATGTTGGATTAATAAACAGAGCCAGGCAAATAGCAGTTAAAAAATAAATCTTACTCATAACATTAATTTAAAAAATCATACAAAATAAATTATTCCTGATGTCATCAGCAAATCTAATAGCTAATATTTGATGATGGAGTATGGAATTTTTACAAATATGATCTTGTATAAAGGCTAAACTCCGTGAAGTGAAAATTGAAACTAACAGGATAAAACACAGGATTGATAGATTAAATGCTTTAAATATCAATCCATTAACTGTCGGAATAAAAGTATTGGAGAGCAACCTTTCTTCCAATAGTTCAATTATCCGTCACTTATAATATATGAGCTATTGACAAGAAAAATTGACCATGTTACTCCGGCTCAACCACAACCACATTATCAACAATATCATCTGCTCCGTGTGTTAGTTTTTTAAGCTTTTTCACAAATATGATTAGCACAAACCCAAATGCAACACAAAAGGCGAATACACCTAAAAATATGGTTAATTCTCCAGCGCTCTGAGCAGCCTCTCCGATAAGTCCTGCGATTTTGCTTGCAATTCCCGTTGCCAAAAAATAAGCGCCCATCATAAATGATACATATTTGGCAGGAGACATTTTAGTTATAAAAGACAATGCAACCGGTGAAATGCTCAATTCTCCTACCACATGTAAAAAATAAGCGCCGAACAACCAATAAATAGAAGCTTTCCCATCAATTGATTCTAAAGTTTGCATTGCTGCACCGGCAAGTAAAATAAACCCAAATCCGGTAATGATTGTTCCGAGACCCATTTTAAAAAGTGAGGAAGACTCCCAACCTTTTTTTTGCCACTGCACCCAAAACCAGGCCATCGGCGCGCCGATCAATATCACGTAAAACGCATGAAGTGACTGAAGAAAGCTTGCCGGAACTTCAAAACCCCACATGAACCGATCAATCTTTTCTTTTGCATAGAGATTCATCAGACCGCCGGCCTGCTCATAGGCGCCCCAAAATACTATTACGATGATAAACGATAAAAGCAAGACAATCATTCTGTCCTTTTCCACCGAAGTAAGCTTCACCTTTTTATTGGTTCCCTCATGGATTTTATGAGGTAAAAAATCGCCGATACCCTTCAAATATCTCAGCCCGAAAATATAAACAATCTGGCCGATGGCCATCCCTATTCCTGCAAGGCCAAATCCATAATGCCAATTTATTACTTCACCGACATAACCTACAAGCAAAGGCGCTGAAAATGCCCCGATATTAATTCCTACATAAAAAATTGTAAACGCCGTATCTCTACGTCCATCCCCCTTTCGGTAGAGACTTCCTACCATTGAAGATATATTTGGCTTCAAAGCACCAACGCCCATAATTATAAAAACCAAACCGGAATAAAACGCCACAATGGAATCGAAAGCGAGAATAAAATGTCCGATGCAGAGCAAAATCCCGCCCAGCATCACTGTCTTCTTCTGCCCAAGTAATCGGTCTGCGAGAAGTCCTCCGGGAACCGACATCGCATAAACAAGCATCGTGTACCAGCCATATAATTGAAGTGCGGACACGTTGTCCCATCCTAATCCGGCATTCAGATCTTCTGTCTTTGCTGTGAGATAAAGTACTAATATTGCGCGCATACCATAATAGGAAAAGCGCTCCCACAGTTCAGTAAAAAATAAAATGTACAATCCCTTTGGGTGACCCCACAATGTTTGCTGTTGCATAGAATTCAGATTTGACAAGCGGTAAATATACTATTTATCCTGAAATTGAAGCACCCATTCAATTGTCAAATTCCACCCTGTTTAAAATCAACCCGGAAGGAGGGGCGATGTAGCCCAAAGGAATATCATTGGGATTTGTGAGTGAAGCTTTAATGTCTTCCAATCCAATTTCACCTTTACCGCCACGCAGTAACTGGCCCATCATCAAACGGATCTGATTGCGCATAAATCCTTTTGAATGAATATGGTAGGCATAACTCTTTTCAGGGAAAAAATTGGCTTTATATAGATTGTTTTCCTCAATTCGACTTACAAACACCTCTCGCCTGAAATTTGTTCTTTCTGTTGGTTTGGTGACATATTTTTTGAAATTGTGTTTGCCCTGAAACAATAATGCTCCTTTTTTCATTAACTCAATATCCAGGTCTTCCATAAATGAAGATAGTAGTGAGGCGCTGAATGGGTGGCACTTTTCACCAAATGCAAAAAGGTAGATGTACTCTTTGATCCTGGGGGTTTGAATGATATTGAAATATTTATCTGTTTCCTCAATTTTAACCACTTTAATATCTGAAGGAAGATTGCTGTTAAGGTCAAATAAAAACTGATCTTTGTCCAGCGGCTCTTTCATAAATATTTCAAACACCGTATGATTGGCAGAAACCATCGCATCTGTCCGGCTCGACCCCAATGTCTTGAATCGCCTGTGACCGAGTACAAATGGCAATGTTTTATCAATCATTTGATGGACGGTCTTCACATTTGGTTGCTTTGCCCAGCCATGAAATCTGAAACCGAGATATTGAATATGAATGAGATAATAAAATTGTTTCATTTAATAACTGTTAATGATTTTTTAAAATTTAGTACGGTATGAAAATCACCCGGTGATTCTTCTATATAAATCCATGATTTCATTGCATACAACTTTTGAGGAAAATCGCTCCTCGAATTGAGTTCTGATTTTTTCACTATTAAATAATTGATGATTTTTAATCATGCTCTGCATCGCATCTGTTAATTGTGATACATCTTCCGGTTTGACAATATATCCACAATATTCATCAATAAACTCCTCCGGACCTCCGCATTCAGTACCTATTGAGGGCTTACCAAATGCCATTGCTTCCGCAAAAACGACTCCCATGGATTCATGACGACTCGGTAAAACAAAAGCATCACAATTTTGAAATTCCTCCAGCACACCATGCTTATCCAGTCTTCCCAGCCAACTGACTTTATCATCAATATTTAGCTTTTTTGCCAGGCTCCGATACTCAGCTAAATATGCTCCTTCACCACCGATTCTCAGTTCTGCATTTGAGCTCACCTTACTAAATGCTTTTAACAGGATATCAATGCCTTTTTGTGGTACAATTCTACCAAGGGAAAAAAAGGTGAAGGCACCACGTGTCTTTTTCATTTCTGTGGGAGTAAAAAAATCTTCGTCCACAAGGTTTGGAATTTTCATTAAGTGATCAATTCCAAATTGTTTCATTTTTTTCTCCAAATTATCAGATATGGCGATATTTTTCCTGGAATTTTCATACGCTATCCGCAACCTGGGATCTAACTGATTTTTTTTATTTACAAACATTTTATGAGGAAACGGACTCATTTGTTCAGTGATGATATAAGGAATTTCATGAGCCTGGCTCAATCTCCAGGCAATGTAACCGGCGGAAAATCCAACATGAGCGTGTATCAAATCAACTTTCCCGAAATTGCTTTCAAATTGCTTTAAATTCGTGGAATTTGCCCGGATGATATTCGGAAAATTTCCATTTAATATTTTTGAAGTCCAGGTATAGGCTGGTGTGAAATATTCAATGAGATTGGGTTGATTAACAGTAGTGGTATTACCTGAAGGTTTTTTATGTAATAGCAACTTCGTGATATTTTTCGCAGGTTGTCGCAACCACAGCAAAAGACGTTCATCATTTTGTCCCCAGGTACTTATCCCGATATTTAATTGTGAAAAATGTTTTGTGAGCGCCATTGCCTGCTCTTTAAAAAAGATTCCGGGTAAGGGATCAGTTTTGGAAGGATACCAGGATGGTATAAAAAAAACATTCATTTAGAAGGATTTTTATGAGGTAAAAAATCCCCGTTGTACAAATCGATCTCGAATTTTTCCACAATTTTTAAGATTTTATTTGCCTGGTTTTCTGTCAGTGTTTTTTTCCATTTAGTTAGCTGTTTTGCTCCAAATTCATGACTGCGATTTTTAAGTGCCGAAGAACTCGGTTTCTTATAATACCCGTAAACTGAATCCTGCAAAATATGGCCGGTAAAGTTGGTGATTCTATCTATTTCTTCATTAAAATTTATCAATAAATCCTCGTAGAAAACGGGCAAGATCTGTTTGTTTTTCCTGGAAAATTCATGCAAATATTTCGTTTTCACTGACCAGATGGCTGCAAGATACTCTTCCTTTGAACTTATTGTTTTCCACACATTTGAGTATGCTCTATAAATAGCATCATATTCAAAAACTGGTAAAGTTCCTGATGGATTTCCGGGAATTTTATCAAAACCAATGTGTTTCAACTGAGATGACACGACAGCGCAAGGATGCCTGAATAGCACGATGGATTTTAGTGGAAATTGTTTTAAAAGCCATGGTAAAAGTAGATGCGCATAGCAAAATTTTGTGATGTAAATATCGCCAACTTTCAGTGATCCGGGTTTATTTTTTTCATATAAATCATAGTTAATGAAGCATCCTTTCAAGATGGATTCCATAAATTTCGTCGCATCTTTCCATTTAGCATCCACAGGGATCGGTTGATCAAAGTAAAACCCAAGTTGAGAAAACTGCTTTATTTTTCCCTCTTGTATTGATGGCATATAATCAATGGATTTGTAAAATCCTCTCCAAAGGGGCTCATCAATCAGAATGGAACCATGGATATTGAGCAATATTTCACTCAGCCAGGCAGAGCCACCTCTTGGATGGCTCGCAATAATGATTGTATTTTCCGTATTTAATATTCTTTTTTCGTTGTTCTTTACAAATGGCTTTATGTAAAATGTTTCTAAGTAAAATTTATATATGGTATTTAGAATATTATTTACATTCACGCTTTTGCTATTTTTTATCAATGAAAATTGTATAATTCTCTATTCCTCCGATCTCTGCAGCCACCTGACTGAATGTACTATTGTATGAACCAATAATGCTTTTAGTATTGGACAGGCAATATAAATCAATTAAAGCGTCCTGCCCACCATCCGGAGAGTTTCTATTAAAGCTCTTTTTTCTACTAATTATCCTGGTTCCAAAGTGACTTTTTATCTCATTTTCAACCTCCAGGGAATCAGTTGCAAGGAAAAAACTCTCAACTCCATCTTCGAGCATAGATATCATTTTATCAATAAATCCATCTATTGGACTATATCTTATTGCTTCTTCATGATCAGATCTTCTGATATGGACACCAACTGTACTGCTGTCAAAACTAGTCACCACATCATCAATTTTTTGTTGAATCTCCAGTATCGGCTTGAAATGATAAATCCTTTTGGAAGTGGAAAAATAGCAATCATAGTAGGCAATATAAATTGAATCAAAATTTAGTTCAGGTTCAAATTTTTCCCCTTCTCCTATTAAGTTTTCCATGTCTTCTATATAATATACTTTTGCAAATTTCTTTTCCTTACCGAGTATTTTATTCAATAAAGGCCATTTGAAATTTTCAGGATTAAATGCATTGTAAAAACTAAAATATGATCTGATTGAATACTTATTGAATCCTTTCGTCTCCAAAAACTGAATTTTTTCCGGATAGATAAATAGCTTATTAAACGCGCAGTTTAGATTTTGATTCTGCTCCCAAATAATAATTGTCTCCTTTGGTAGAATATGGTTGCGCAGCTTAATTGTTGCATCCAATGCCAGCAATCTATTTGCCAAACCTCCGATCGGTTTTACCACAAGTTTTTTCATTCAGGAGTATATTTAGTTAAAATAAGTATATTATTTTTTTAGTTAATAGGATCAAAACTATATTTATTGCCTCATCTAAGTATTTGAACAATGAAAAAGCAAATAATAATGTTGTTTTGCTTCTTTGTACTCACTCATATTGTCGGTGCACAAGAGGTGGAATGGGGCGTGAAAGGCGGAATGAACGTTTCCACGTTGGGTAAATCAGAACTTGGGAGAGTGGCGAGGATCGGCTATCATTTAGGAGGTACAGCAGAATTTATAACGACGCCATTTTTTAGTTTGCAGGCGGAATTGATGTATTCTTTACAGGGAGCGGCACTAGATAATTCCCGACAGGTTTATCTGAATTATCATTATTTGAACATTCCTTTTTTTATGAAAGCATATTTTTATGAGGATGCAGCTTTTGAAATTGGCGCTCAATATGGATTACTTCTGAGGGCGGTTGATAAAAATGAATATTACACGCAGGACCGATCCGATGAAGTCAGCAAAAGTGATTTTTCTCTTGTATTTGGATTGGCGTACAAACTCAATGAGAAATTTAACTTTGGATTGAGATACAATCTTGGAATTACTAATACTGCCAAACAGGATATCATCTATGAGCAACGCTCTACTAACAGGGTGTTGCAAATTTCTTTCGGTTATATATTTTAACAGTCTTGATAAACACCTATTTTTTTCAGGAGCATTTTATAATCAATCCATTTACTATTTTATGATAAAAAATGTGTTCAGATATTAAATAAATATTTATAAATACCCAAAATTCCACTATTTTTGAATTGATGAAGCACAACCTGGCCTCAGCATTTATTTTTATGATTTTAGCGTTGCCCGCATTCGGAATTGAGATTACCGAAGATGTTTTCGCGGGCAAACCCCACTTTATTATCAAAACAAAAAAAGCGACCTATTATCTCGATAAAGAAGGTGGAGGGTTGTCGAGAATGATAGATTTTTATGGCAACGACTGGATTGGCTTTAAAAGAAATCCCTGGAATAAATATCCGGAATCTGCGGCTTCGTCTTTCAGAGGAATACCAAATTTTGTATTAGGATCAGATGATGATGGAGCCGGACATCCTGGGTATAATAAATGCTACAGTTTTATTGTGAATGAGAATACGATTCTAACCATCAGTAAAAGTGGCAAATGGCAATGGCGCTGGAAATTTTATGAAAAATATGCCACTATCAGCATGGAAAAGGTGGACCACGAGCATAAATATTGGTTTCTTTATCAAGGTCCGATAGCCGGAGAATTTAAACCCGCACATCAGTATTGGGGAACCAACCTCGGAGGGCCCAGGGAGGAAATCAATGATTTTTATAAAGGTGATAAAATTTTTGCCAATTGGCATTGGGTCTATTTTGGAGATGACAGGGTCAAACAAATTCTGTTTATAGCTATGAAAAAACCAGATCGCAAAATTGATGCTCTTGGATTTTTAGGCAATTCTGATAAAGGAGTTGAATCTGAAGACGGTATGACAATTTTTAGTTTTGGAGGACAGGGAGATGATCAACCTCAATTGACAGATCACCACAATACATTCTATATTGGATTTATTAAAAGGAAGGTTAAAAATCATGGGAGGCACGAATCTTTGGCTAAAGACATTTCAAATATCATTGAATAATACTTGTTATAAAGCACTATTCTAAGTTTTCGCAGAAAGTTTAAATCACTGGATTTCACCCGATTAATAGTTTATCACAATTGGACTCCCCATTTTATAATTATGAAAAATTCTCAAAATTCTGTATCAGCTTCCTTTACACAAAACAGGAGGAATTTTATAAAAAACATAAGTATTGGTTCAGGAACCATTATGCTTAGTCCTTTATTAGCCAGTTGCGAAAAAGCTTATGAAAGTAGTTTATATACTAGCTTTTTAAACCCAAAAGCAGAAGCCAAACCGTTTTTCAGGTGGTGGTGGAATGGTAATAGATTGTCGAAAGAAGAAATTCGAAGAGAACTGAATTTAATGAATAATGCAGGTATAGGAGGAATCGAGATTAACCCCATACAAATGCCGGAACAGGCGGAAAATATGGTGGGCGAGTCTTGTGAATGGCTAAGTGATGAATGGATTGATTTTCTGGAGTTTACCATCGAAGAAGCTGAAAAGCTGGGGATGATCACGGATTTGATTGTCGGGACCGGCTGGCCGTTTGGAGGAGAATTTCTGAAACCTGAAGAAACTATCCAGGGATTAAATGTGGAAATTATAAAATTAAAAGGGCCGAAACAAGTAGAAATCCCATTGCCCAAACCAAAAGGAGATTTCAATTTTGAAGTTCGAAAAATCACCCTTTTTCCAGCAAATATAAAGTCTTTAGATGAAGGGAAGGAGATCCCCTTTGAACCTGAAAATGATAAAATAACAATTAAAATCCCGGGTGGCGAATATGAATTACACATCCTATCCTGGCAAAATAATTTCCGGACAGTAATGCATGGCGCGCCGGGTGGAGCAGGACCGGTTTTAGATCATTTCAATAAATCAGCCGTAGAGAATTATCTGAATCACATGTCTGACCAGATAAAACAAAAAACCGGAAAACCAAAGCTTGAGGGTATAAGGGCAATGTTTTGTGATAGTATTGAACTCAATGGCGCCAACTGGACGAGTGGTTTTGAAAAGATTTTTAAAGAGCGGAGAGGTTACGACATTCAACCATATTTACCCTTGGTTTTACGTAAAGAAATTATTGTGAGCCAAACTTTTGAAGATGAACTGAAAAGGGCACGATATGATTATAGCCTCACACTCGCTGAAATATTTACAGAAAGTTTTATCATTCCATTTCATAATTGGTGCAATGAAAATGGAACCTTGAGCCGGTACCAGGCATATGGACATCCATGGCTTTATACAGATTTAATTGATGGGTATTTGATTCCTGATATTCCTGAAGGCGACCAATGGCTTTTCAATGGAGGCTGGCAGCCATATGCCGATGTAGATCAGATCAGGTATGCGATTTGGAATAAATACGCTTCTTCAGCCGGTCATCTGGCCAATAGAAAAATCATCAGTACTGAAGCTATGACCAATACTTCCGGCGTATTTAAAGCTTCTCTGAAATACATTAAACAAGCTACCGATCTGAACATGGCTACGGGCATTAACCACCAGGTGCTCCATGGATTTAATTATTCTCCGCCGGAAGCGGGATTTCCGGGATGGATTCGGTATGGTGATTACTTCAATGAAAACAATCCATTTTGGCAATATATGCCTGATTGGTCACAATATAGCAGCAGGCTTTCGCAAATTTTTCAAGACTCTTTACCTGTTAGTCAGGTTGCCATCATGGGCCCGACACCAGATATATGGAGCGATTATGGATTGGATAGAAATCCTTTCAACATGGAACCGTGGTACCTGCATTCCTTATGGCAGGCACTAAATCATCTTGGATTTTGCAGTGATTATGTAAATAGTAATTTATTAAAAAATGCCCGGCTGGAAGGAGGAAGCATTGTTATAAGGGCAATGCGATATGAGATATTATTGCTTTGTGATGTGGAAACCATTAATTCTGATGTCGCTGAAAAAATTGCTGATTTAACGCAACAAGGAGCCAGAATAGTAGTCATAGGTAAAAAACCAAGGCGAAGTCCTGCTATGAGGGACGCTCAGAAAAATGATGAGATAATTTCAACATCAATGGAAGTTGCTTTAAGTGCAGGAATACTGACAGCCACTGCTCCTGAAAACAATCTTCAAGCGTCACAAGAATTGTTGTTGAACTGGGCGGATCAGTTGATGAAAAACTGTGGAGTTACGCCAAAAATTTACATTTCAAACCCAAGTCACAAATTATTCCAAATCCATTACCAAAAAGACGAAATTGATATTCTCTTCCTGGCAAATGTCGATCGAAATGAAGATTTCAATAGCAATATCTCAATTGGGGTAAAAACCAAATATGCCGCCCGATGGGATCCTGGATCAGGTGGAAAAGTAAAGCTTAAACAGGCTGATAAAGGAGAAATTAATATTCACTTGCAGCCTTTGGAATCAATGCTGATTATTTCAGATCCAAACGATATTTCAGGCATTAAAGAACCACAGATGACAAAAGAGTTATCCGCCGGAATCGAAATAAAAGGCCCGTGGGATGTAGCATTTAAACAGGTTGATAACCCTTCAACATCACTGCCTCACCAGCAGGCCGGTATAAAAATGGAAGTACTAAAACCAATAAATGAGCTGGCTGATTTCAAAGATTTTGGAGGAGAAATATTTTATAAAATACAGTTTGAAGTTGAAAATTCAAATTTCGCTTATTTGATAATTGATAAGGTTTATGAAACTGCTGAAGTCACCCTAAACGGACAATCACTTGGGCTGAGTTGGTGGGGGAATAATAAGTTTGAAATCGATGGAAAATTAAAGAAAGGCAGTAACCTGTTGGAAATCAAAGTTACTACGCTTTTGGCAAATTATTGCACTTCTCTCAAAGACAATAAGACAGCTAAATACTGGACTTCAAGATATAAAGATAAGACGCCGGTAAAATGTGGGTTGGCAGGGAAGGTTAGGTTGAAATAGATTACAAATACCTCCTCAATACACCTTCCACACCATGCAAATAGGATTGTCCAAAAAGGTTGACGTGCACCATGTGTGGATAAACGTTATAAATATCTATTCTTTCTTCAAAGCCGGAATCCAATGGATAGGTAGCTTTATACGAGTCATAAAAATCATAATCGAATCCTCCAAACATGTGAGTAAAAGCCAATTCAATCTCACGATGGCCATAATAAACTGCCGGATCTATCAGGCATACTTTTCCGTCACCGCCCACCATTACATTTCCACTCCACATATCGCCGTGCAATAACGCCGGCCGGTCAATTGGTAATAATTGTGGTAAAATCTCATAAAACTTCCGGTAGCGGTCGATAAAGCTATTGTTCACCATATGGTTATCAATTGCCAGTTTCAGTTGGTATTCCAGCCTGTTATGGATAAAAAAATCTATCCAATCTTCTTTATCGTCATTTGGTTGAGGCAGCTTCCCAATGTAATTGTCATGATCCAATCCATATTTTAAGGAAGTGTTATTGAGATGCATTTCTGCAAGGGTAATTCCAAAATCTTCCCAGTAATTATTTGAGGGTTGAGCGCTTTCTATATTTTCCATCAAGAGATAATGCTTTCCTTCCACTTTTCCATAGGCATATACTTCTGGAATTTTTATGGTGTTGGTATTTGATAATAATTTCAAACCCAAAGCTTCTTTCTGAAACATATCTTCAGGAATACCGGATTGCCATTTTAGAAAATAATCACCTTCCGTCGTAATTAGTTTCAAAGCATTGTTGATGCAACCACCTGATTTGAACTGCGTTTTCAATACTTTAATTGACCTACCAGTAGCATCTTCAAGAATTGACTCAAAAAATATGTTACCGGATAGGCTTGATTCAAACATTTTATAATTTTTTTAAATGAAAAGTTATAATTTGGACCTTGTAATTTGATCTAATTTGTAAGGCTTCTTCTAAATGATAATTAATGATCAGGATGACTGAGGTACCATAAGAATTTCTACCCTGTTTCCTTTTCATGATTCAAGTATTACTTGATAATCACTTTCCAGGCTATCTCGCAAATATTCGCTTGATAATTTGTATTCATTTTTAGATTCAAGTACTTTAACGTGCATCCGGTCATATTTTATACTATATAATTAATAAAACATGAATAATAACATTTTTATCAAAAGTTTTTATAGCCATCGATTTTTTCTTTTAGTACTCATCTCATCCGCAATTTTATTCAATCAGTGCCAACCTAAAAAAGTATCCGAACCCATAGTAGAAACTGTTGTTGAGACACCTCTTGATCAATATGTAAACAACCCGGATCCAAGTTATCACTATGAAGTAGCCTACCATGGTAAAAAAGAGGGATATACTTTCATTGTTCTCAAAATGATCTCACAGAAATGGCTAACGGAAGCAGAGGTAGATGAACCTGAATGGTGGCATTGGATAAAGGTCGTAATACCTGATACTATTGTACATTCTACAGGAATGATGATGATCGGAGGTGGCGCCAAGGATGATGAACTACCCAATGAACCTGGTCAGATATTGGAGCAATCTGCCTTGCTGACAAATTCAATAACTGCTGAAATTCACAATATCCCCAACCAACCACTTATCTTTAAAAATGATACTTACGGACCAAGGTTTGAAGATGAACTGATCGCCTACGGATGGAGGAAATTTTTGGAAGGAGGCGGGAAAGAGGAAGATGCGATCTGGCTGGCGCGACTTCCTATGACTAAAGCTGTGGTCCGTGCCATGGATGCTGTCTCTGACCTGGCCTCAAAAGAATATCAGCATACTCTTGATAAATTTGTTGTGGCCGGTGGATCAAAAAGAGGCTGGACAACATGGACTACGGCAGCAGTCGATGACAGGGTGGTGGCAATGGTGCCCATCGTCATCGATATGCTAAACCTTGAGCCTTCCTTTAAACATCACTGGAGGAACTATGGTTTCTGGGCACCAGCGGTAGGTGATTATGTAAAAGAAGGTGTTATGGAATGGATGGGCACTCCGGAATTTGAACGAATGCTTGAGATTACTGATCCTTATTCGTACATGGAAAGGTTCGATATTCCAAAACTCCTTATCAATGCCACCGGAGACCAGTTTTTCCAACCAGATAGCTGGAAATTTTACTGGGATGATGTGATCGGGGAGAAATACGTGCGCTATGTTCCAAATACCGGCCATTCCCTTAAAGGGAGTGACGCAATTGAAACACTGGTTTCTTATTATCAGTATATCCTCGAGAAAAAGGATAGGCCTCAATTTGATTGGCATATTAACGGATCGCAGGTCAACATAGTAACAAATCCACAAGATCCACCAGCTGTTATAAAATTATGGCATGCCGCGTCCAACGAGGAAGCCCGCGATTTCAGAGTAGATGTTATCGGTAAAGTGTGGTCAGACAGTACGCTGACTATCAACTCTTCAGGAAAATATCAATTTGACCTTACTATACCTTCAGAAGGATGGAAGGCGTATTTTGTAGAGTTAACTTATGAACAGGAAGGGATGCTACCATTAAAAGTAACTACAGGAGTTTCGGTATTCCCCACAGAATATCCTTTTGAACCGTTTGTCTCCAATAGGAAATAAGTAAATCTTCTGGCAGATACCGGAGATCTTCAAATGGTGCGCTTCCAACTGGTGCGCTTTTACAAAGCGTACCATCTATTATAACATTTGTAATGTAATAATACCGTCTATCTGACAATTATAAAATCCGGCACTGCTATACACCCAATCTTCAGCTTTGTAAACATACTTTTCAACAACTGGATTTTGATGAATATACTCAAGCTTTTGATCCATCATCTTATTATCAGTTAGCTCTACCGGATGAAAACCATCTTTCCAGACTTTATAGTTTACACCTCTTTTTAATCTCTTTGCTGCAAATTCAAATTTCTTAAGCAACCATTCCCTCCTACTTTCTATGCCATTTTTAATTTCCCTGACAAAAGACTTACTCGTGAATTTTTTAAAATCTCTTATAATATCACTTAATGGTATATTTTTGCTACTCGCAATGATATGTACATGACTCGGCATTATACAATATCCGTACAATAAAAGGCCTTTATTTTCAATGCAGTAATTCAGTGAATCAGCAATAATATCTTTATAAATCGGCCTGGTAAATAAATCAACCCAATCAACAACGGTCATTGTTATAGAATGTAGTCGATTAGATTCCCCGACCTTATAATTTTCTGACATATAACTACAATTTAAATACCAAGAGCGTATTGCAAATACCAATGTAAATGGTACGCTTTTGGAAAAGCGCACCAGTCAACTCCTCCAAAACTCCATCAAAAAAATATATCCAGATAAATCGAACACCATTATACTTTATGTTCTTCTCTGATTTCTTCTAAAAGATTGCGGCAGCTACGGTCGAGTAATTCAAACACATATGAAAATCCATCGTCTCCTCCATAATATGGATCCGGTACATCCTGCCCTTTTCCAATATCATCAAAGTCCCGCATGAGATATAATTTAGCCGCTCCCTCCACTGAGCTACCGGATCGATTTTTTAAGTCAGAATAATTGTTTCCATCCATGGCAATGATATAATCAAACTCTTCGAAATCCAGGCTTATTGCTTTCCTTCCGTAGCTGTTGAGGTCAATTCCATTTTCCATCGCAACTTCTATTGACCTTGGATCCGGTGGTTCACCGATATGCCATCCTGAGGTGCCGGCAGAATCTACAAATATCTTATCCTCCAATCCTTCGTAGCTGACCAAGTGCTTAAAAACGCCTTCGGCTAGAGGAGAACGACAAATATTACCTAAGCAAACAAATAATACTTTTATCATTTTTGTCAATAATATGAATATTTCAATAATTAAATTGACTTTTTATATATAATGTACTTTTTTGTTAAAAATGTCATATTCGGTGGTTACCAAATATTTTATAATAGTATAAAAAGTTACATAACACAAATTTATTCATACACCTGTTTAACATTTAGGTAAAAGCTCTGAAAAGAGCTTTTACTTTTTAATGTCAACGGTTACATATTCCTGCATAAGGACAATATCCACACTTCTTATTATCATCTGTTTGAGAAAATAAAACCCCAGGATCATAAATTTCTTCCAGTAACTTTTTCAACTCTATTTTAAACTCATCCAGGAATACCCTGATATCAAGTACATCAACATTTACTTTGCCAATTTTTTGCCGGATCAAAGGCGAAAATTCTTCATTAAATAATTCCCGGATATTAAATAAGCTTGTCTGAATTGGTAATTCCGGATATCCAATGGGTGATTCCATGTATAATAGTCCATAAAAAAAGGTTTGGAATACCGCCTTATTTCTAGATTTATTCTCCCGATCGAATAGAGAAATAATATCCGGGAAGTCTTTATTATCTTTACCTGTTTTATAATCTACAATTCGAATTACATCATCTTTGCGCTCGATCCTGTCAATGATTCCCTTCATTCCTACATTAACGGCAGACCCATCGATTTCAATTTCGAAATTCAATACAAACCCTTTTTTATCATCTGCTTCCACACCGAGAATATCAAAAGGTGTCCTTTGCTTGTCGAATTCGATCACCTTTAAAATCATTTTCCTAATGATCTCTTTCGCCAGCATATTTTGTCCTTCGAAATTAAATTCTTTCCCATCCGTACCAAATTGCTTAGAAAATGCTAATCCTATTTCAGCATCCACCCTGGTCTTTAAATCTGCTATATCATCATTTGAAACAGTCCTTTTCCCGTCATTATCAAATGGCAGATATAGTTGCTCCATGGTATGATGCAGTATATTCCCAAATACCATCGGGTCAACTTCCTCTGATACCTCTTCGAGTTCATAAAGCTCAAGGACGTATTTAAAGTAAAACCTTAACCGGCAATCGAGATAGGTGCTAAGCGCGGTAGGGGTAAATCTTTTCTGAAAATTATTATTAGAGGTAAACCTGTATAAATTATCCAGAATGCGCTCATTCTTAAATACAGAGATCATGCGGGGGTCCTCAACTGTCGCCTCTGTTGATATCGTTTTATAAATAATGTTAAAGTCCGTTTCATGTTCCAGTTGCCTTACAAACCTGCTCACCTCGCCGGACTTGCCGGTTTCTTCAGTGGAATTGTATATGAAATGAATATTTTTTGCACGTTGAATCAGCCTGTAAAAAATATAAGCATACATCGTATCCTGCTGATCCACAACAGGTAATTCAAATACTTTTCTGATGCTGTATGGAATAAAGGAGGTGTTTTTTGCAGTCGGTGGGATAAGGCTTTCATTCATCGAAAGCACAATAATATTATCAAAATCCAGGTTTCTGGTTTCGAGGATTCCCATTACTTGCAACCCAAGCAGAGGCTCTCCTTCGAAGGGAAGCCGCTCAGCTTGTGCCAGCTGCCTGAAAAGTTTCTGGTACGCCGGAACGGAAATTTCAATTTGTTTTTCTTTTATAAACTCATTGAGTTTATTGAGCAGTAAATAAAAATGATAGAAAAACTCCCCATCAACCTCGTCTTTATTCCGGGATGCTAAATACTGCAAAATATCCAGGAGGTATTCTGACAGGGTAACTCCTGATTTTTTAAATATTATTTTCAATAAATCATGGTTGATATCAAATTTTGACTGATGAATCCAGATAATATTTTGCCTTATAATATCATCGATAATTTTGGTTACTTCATCGTCATTATAACCAATTAAGGGGTGTCTTAAAATGCTTAAAACCGGTCGGAAATGATAAAAATCTTTATTCCCGGATTTCATTTGAAGCGCGATCAGTTCCTCTAAAAGTCGATAAACAGTTGATGATGTCAGGGGATAACCCATGGTAATATTGAGCTGTTCTTCCGTCGTAGGCATTGCATGAAGCAAGGGAAAAAGCAGTTCATTGTTCGGCAGAATCACCGCTGTATTTTCATCCAGTTTATTTTGCTCATTGGACGAATTCCAATGGTTTAACAATTCTGAAGCCTGCTGCGCCTGCCCCGAGTCAGAAGCAATGCTGATCACTTCAATATTTTTGTTTATATTTTTAAAGGCATTTCCATACGATTCTTTGAAGCTTTTTCGTAAAACAGGATTCCCGAATTTCATTTCCCTTAAAAATTTTCCCGCCTCCTGCTTATTGTCATCAAGATAATAGTCATCAGCATCCCAGTAAATTTCTCCCTTTCCTTCCTTTAGGAACCAAGAAATTATTTGCTCTTCACTTTTTGACAAAGCATTGAATCCTGCAAAAATTACCGTCCCGGTATCACCATGAATGTTGCCTCCTTCAAGCGATTCAGCTACCTCGCGATAGATCATGCCATCATAAGCCATCCCCTTATCAGAGAGTACCGTTTTGAATTGAGTGTATGTTTGAAATAAATTATCCCAGATGGCAAGGAATCCTTTTTGGTGTGAAGAAAGCTTTTCATCGAAACTTTGCCAAAACTCACTGATCAGCTTTTTCTGTTCTTCCTGCAGGTAATCGAGATTATTTTCAAGGGTTTTAATATGTATGAGATTTTTAAACAGCAGTTCGGGATCAGTTAAAAATTTATCCAATTCATCAAAATCCCGGAGCATGATATTCCCCCAATAAAAAAACTGGTCGAAAGCCTCTTTGGATTTATTGAGCTTTTTAAAAACCGTGTAAAGCTCAAATATCAGCTCAAGTTTATCAGCGGATTTGAGGTCAGACATATTCTTAATAAAATCCTCAATACTGAGAATTTTGGGGGACCAGATTGGTTTGTAGATCTTTGCACCAAGATACTTTTGAAAGAATAGTCCGGCTCTTCGGTTTGGAAAAACGATGGTTACTTTATCGGTTGACTCTGCATACCGATTCAATACCACTTCCACTATTTCTTCTAAAAATCTCATTTTAATAAATCATTGATTTACAACTGAACCACTTTATTCAAACCAATATAAAGCAGATAACAACTAACATTTGAATAACCCATTTCCCTCAGCAGGTCCCGATACTCCAATACCTGTCTTCTATCCATAGATTTTTCAAACCCTGTTTTAAAATCTATAACAATAGCCTCAGTTCCATGAATCAAAACCCTGTCGGGGCGCTTTGGCTGATTGTCCGTGGAGATTATGGGAATTTCAGCTTTTATCTCCCAATCGGTGTTGAACCACTCCCGTACCTGGGGAATGGAAAATATGTTGTACAGTTGATCGATCAGGGTTTGCTGATCCTCCTTCGATATTTTGCCCTCTGAATAATATTTTTTTATAAGTAATTGTGCCTCCTGCTCATTTTTAATACTCGCTAAAATCTCATGAACCAATAAGCCGTAATTGATTTTATTTCTTTTTTCCCCCGGATCCTTTTCAAAAAACGATTTCCCTTTTCTTCTTATAGCAATATTTTCTCTCCAATCAGATGATTTATAAGCGATTTTAGCAGAATAGTTGTCGGACGGTTCATGCTCCGATTCTAAATTATTCAATTGCCCTATGCTGTATATTATTTTCGCCTTTTCTTCCCTGATTTCAACTGATGGCTGACCCTGATCCGCAGTGAGTTTCTCAATAACTTTTATAACTAAATCCCCGGCAAGACTTAAGTTTTTTGAGGGTGGTGGACAATTGATCATAAGGAAATCTTCGGCTCTTGTTAAAGCCACATAAAGTAAATTGAGATTGTCAATATGCGCTTTTATTTTTTCCTCAAAATAGTCCGCAGCAAAGTAAGTCTTGTCTAAATTACTACTGTACTTCAATGGCAGCCAACCAATCTGATCAAATGGTTTAATATTAGTAGTACACCACAGAAAATTGTCCTTTTTCGCATCATGATCAAGTTTCCAATCGCAGAATGGTACCAAAACAGCTTTGAATTCGAGCCCCTTTGATTTATGAATGGTCATTACCTTGATGGCATTGATGCTCCCCGGCAATTGAATGGATTTTCTTTTGCCTTTTTCCTCCCACCAGATCAAAAAATCATTGACGTCTTTGCCCTCGGCGGAAAAGTAGTCTAATACAACATCCTGAAATGCTTGCAGATAGCCTTTTTGCTCACTGTTTCCAATTTTTAGCAATTGAACAATCCGCTCCACCATTTCATACACTTGTAACCTGATCAGCGATTCGGATTCATTAAAAAATTCCACAGGAAGCACCGATCCATCAAGCATGAATTTTAAATCATTCTTTTCATGTTCTTTCGGTTTTTCGCTGGTTAGATGGTGATAGTTAAAACAAACTTCTGCCAGGGCAATTTTGTCTTCCGGATTATGGAAATATTTAATGCAATTGATGAGCAGCCTGACAATTGGGGCATTTCCTAGATACAGGGATTCATTTGAAATGTCATCATAACAATATCCCTGATGCGACTCAGCAGAATTTTTGTACTGAATTAGGCTTTCAATCACCTTCCGGGCTTCATCGGTTTTTCTTACCAGCACCGCAATCTCTCCTGCTTTGTAACCGGCATTCTGAAGCCTTTCTATTGTTCCTGGCAGGCCGGTTAACACATCTTCTTTCCATGCCTGCCTGCCGTGGGAGGGAATCTCGCTATCTTTAAGATAGCTATTGATCTCAATCCTCCCTCTTGAAGGTTCCTGGTTTTTAATTGCAATTTCCTGAACCACATCAAGGTACAGTTGCTCAACATCTTCCGTTTTAGAAATTAAAACAATCTTTTCTGCCTCAGGAATCTTCAGTTCTTCAATTTGATTTTGAAATTCCATGGTGATAAGTGAAGGGAGATAGCTAAATACATTGTTATTAAATTCGATGATTTTCCTAGCACTTCGCCAATTGATATTCAACTGCTTCTCAATGGGATTCCAGGTTTTTAAATCTTCGCTTACCTGGTGAAGTATTATATTCCAATCGCCGCCACGCCAACGGTAAATTGATTGTTTTCCATCACCAACCAACAAACTTTTATATTCCTGGGCCAAGCCATTTTCCACAAGTGGTTTAAAGTTTTGCCACTGAAAACCCGAGGTATCCTGGAATTCATCGATCAGGTAATGTTGATACCAGGCGCCGGTTTTTTCATAAATAAAAGGGGCATCGTTCTCTGCTATAATTCTCTTTAGAAACACCGGTATATCGGAGATTAGCATCACATCATTTTCCCGGCGGTAGATTTTTAATTTTTTAGTAATTTGAGATAAAATCCCAAATACATAGAAATTTCTAAGTACTTCTTCTGCTGTCGTATATTCCTGAACATGCTCATTGTAATGGTCAACCATAGCCTTGGTAATGTCCTGAAGTCCGGCCTCAACAACTTGCTGAATTTCAGCTTTTTTTGGCGATGATTTTGAAAACCATTTTCCGGGATCAGCTAATGCTGCTTTTACTCTCGCTTTTGGATCATATTCTTTTTTACTCAGTATCCTGCCAAAATACCCGGCTGGACCACCTGACTTGTAGATGAAATCATCTACTTCAAGTCCATGAGATTCTATCAATTTTATAGCCTCCAAAGCTAAAGGTTTCATATTGTTCTCGAACCGTATTTTTATTTGTCTTACCTGTGCAAGAAAATTTTTAAAGCCATCTATGTCCACATTATTTAAAGTATCTTCAACGGGCCTGAATGATTCCTTAAAAACTTCGTTGGCCAAAGATTCAATTTGGGGACGGATATTCCAGGATTTGTTATCATCCAATTTTGAAAATGAAAAGTCAACGAGCCAATTTGTCAAAACCTTATCATCTCCCAGCTCATCAATGATTTGGTCTATAATCTCTTGCTTTACCATATCCTGATCCAGTTCGACTTTGAAATTCCCTAACAATCCCAATTCTTTGGCAAAGGATTTTACAATTTTCTGAAAAAAAGCATCGATCGTACTGATGGAAAATTGTGAATACTGATGCAGTATTTTACTAATAACTAAACTGGAATTTGATGAGATAGCCTCCTCAGATAAGTTTGTGGACTGCTTCACCTGATTTAGCAGATCTGTATCTTCCTTTTCTGTCGAGCTGGTTCGGGGGTTTGCCAGTTTCAATAAAAATGAAAGAATCCGTTCTTTCATTTCTTTTGTTGCTTTGTTGGTAAATGTTACTGCTAGAATTTTGTTGAACAGGTTGGGGTTTTTTATAGCCAATGATATAAATTCAATAGCAAGCTGATATGTCTTGCCCGATCCGGCGGAGGAACGGTAGATGGAAAAGGTGGCTGTCTTTTTAGAATTCAATAATTTATTCCTGTTTTGAAATGTCACTACTTTTTTCAAATAAAAATAAGCAAATAATTTATCCTATGAGTCAAAAAATATATCTTCATTTTTGGGATTGAATCTTCTTCCTTTTGAAATTTAGTTACTGAATGACAAATAATATATATAATTATTTCATACTCGCATTTTTTGTACTGGTAGCTGGTTGTTCCAAAGCTCCATCTGATAAAAAATTTAAAATCATTTCTTCAGAGCAATCAGGTATTGATTTTTCAAATTCAATAGAAGTCAATGACACATTCAACGTGATTGATTTTTATTATATATATAATGGAGGAGGAGTTGGAATCGGAGACTTTAATAACGATGGACTTCAGGACGTTTATTTTTCCGGAAATCAGGTCTTCAATAAGTTATATTTAAATGAGGGTGAATTTCAATTTAATGACATCACCAAAGCAGCAGGGGTTGAAGCATCAGATATCTGGTCACAAGGGATTGCTGTTGTAGATATAAATTATGATGGATGGCTCGATATATATGTGTGTGCGTCCATTTACAATACCAATGAAAAAAGATCAAATAAACTGTATATAAATAATGGATTAAATGAGGAAGGGATCCCCACGTTCTGTGAAGAAGCTAATAAATGGGGTATCGATGAAAGCGGGCATTCATCAAATGCTGCTTTCTTCGATTATGATCTGGATGGTGATTTAGACCTCTTTGTCCTCAACAATTTCATGGACAGGAAATTCCCAAGTCAATTCAGACCTTCTATCGTGGATGGTAGCTCAGTAAATTCTGAGAAATTATACAGGAATATGGGTGATGAAACATTTGTGGATGTTTCTCAAAAGGCAGGTATTTTAAAAGAGGGATATAGTCATGGGATTTCCATTCGCGATTTAAATCTAGATGGATGGCCTGACATCTATATTACCAATGATTTTTTACCTAATGACATTCTTTATATTAATAATCAAGATGGTACATTTTCAAATAAGGTTTCTGACTATTTAAAGCATCAATGCTTTTCTGCCATGGGAAATGATATAGCAGATATCAACAATGACGGCCTTCAGGAGATCATGTCTTTGGATATGTTGCCTGAAATCAACTACCGAAAGAAAACAATGCTTTTAAGAAGCAATCCAATGAATAAAATCAATGCTCAAAAATATAATTATGATTTTCAGTTTGTCAGAAATATGATTCACCTGAATATGGGTCCTGATCCGAACGATAATATACTGTATGGTGAAATTGGATTTTTATCCGGCATCTATGAAACTGACTGGAGCTGGTCTCCATTGTTTGCTGATTTTGATAACGATGGATTTAAGGATTTGGTAGTAGCTAATGGCTTCCCCGGTGACGTTACCGATATGGATTTTGCGCATTATATGAACCGATTTCAAAACCTCGTAAGACACAGGTCTGAACTTTTTGACACAATTCCTAAAGTAAAAATTGATAATTACATATTTAAAAATAATGGTGATCTTACCTTTTCAAAAAAGACGAAAGAGTGGGGATTTGAATTAAAGACATTTTCCAATGGGGCTGCATACGTTGATTTTGACAATGACGGAGACCTAGACTATATCACTAATAATCTAAATGGGAAATCTACTATTTATAAGAATACAACAGTTGGAAATTCAGAATCAAATGGAAAAGGTAATTTTTTAAGAGTGAGGTTAATTGGATCAAAAATGAACTCTCAAGGCATTGGTGCTAAGATTATATTGTACGCCGGATCTCAACTGCAATTTCACGAGAATAATAATTATCGGGGTTTTATGTCAACAATGGATCCTGTTATACACTTTGGTGTGGGAGAAATTGATCTTATAGATTCGTTGATTGTATTTTGGCCCGGTAATGTTATTACCCGCAAGTACAATATCTTATCAAATCAGGAAATAGAATTAAGCTATCGTGGTGGTGAAATTAATAGCACTCTTAATCTTAAAGATTATCTCTTGAAATCCGGTGAAAAACAAATATTTAAGCGTATTGAGAAAACACCTATTATTGTTTATAAACATCAGGAAAAAGAGCTTTTCGAATTTAATTATCAGCGAACTCTCCCTCATAAATTATCTCAATATACACCTGGAATTGCTGTGGCAGATATAAATCAGGATGGTCTGGAAGATATGTACATCGGTGGGAATGGGATATTTCCTGGATCATTTTTAATACAGGATAAGATGGGAAATTTCAAGAAAGAATACAGAATTATTCCTAACGATGAATTACTGGCAAAAGATATGGGGATATTGTTCTTTGATGCAGACGGAGATTCAGATGTCGATTTGTATATTGTTAGCGGAGGTATAGAAAAGCCAGTTAGCGATATTTTCTATACTGATCGGTTATATATCAATGACGGAAGGGGGTTGTTTTCATATAAAAAGGCAGCACTACCGGATTTGAAAAAATCTGGTTCTTGTGTTAAAGCTGCTGATTTTGATAAAGACGGAGATTTGGACCTTTTTGTAGGCACGAGAGCAAAACCAGGTGAATATCCTTTTTCTGAATCGAGTCATATTCTACTTAACGATCATGGAACTTTCTATGATTCGACAAATGAAATATGCCCGGGACTTAATACACCTGAAATGGTGACTGATGCTATTTGGACTGACTTTGATAATGACCAATGGATTGATTTAATTGTTGTTGGGGAGTGGATGGATATTAAATTCTACAAGAATACCAATGGACAATTAATTGATGTATCAAATACCGCACTTTCGGTTTCATCTTCAGGATGGTGGAATTGTATAGTGGGATGCGATATTGACGATGATGGAGATACTGATTATGTACTTGGTAACCTTGGTACTAATTCCATATTTCAGGGAACTAAAGAATACCCACTTACCATTTATGCCAAAGATTTTGATTTAAATGGAATTGTTGATCCAATTATTGTCAAATATGGTAGTGATGAGAATTTTGAAATGCAACCATTCCCGATTTACACTCGTGATGACCTATTCATGCAAGTAGGAATTCTGAGGCAAAGAGTGCCCACGTACAGGGATTTTGGAAAAGCAACAATCAAGAAATTATTTACCTCTGAAGAGTTGGAAGAAAGTTATAAAAGAGAAGGAGTACATTTTGAGTCTTCCATTCTTATTAATAATGGCAATGGAAAATTTCAATTAAAATCATTGCCGGTAGAAGCACAAATGGCTCCTGTCTTCGGAATAATTACCCAAGACTTCAATTTGGATGGTTTTATGGATTTAATTTTAGTAGGAAACGATTATTCTCTAGAATTAATGTCTGGTAGAATAGATGCATCAAATGGTCTGGTATTATTGGGAAAAAACGATGGGAATTATAGAGTTTTAAAACCCTATGAATCAGGATTTTTGATAAAAGGGGATGCAAAAGGAATTGCCAGGCTTTTTGATCGTAATAGGAATGAGGTTATTTTGACTACCCAAAATAAAGACTCATTAGTAGCGCACTCATATTTGATTGATAATAACCGTAAAATCATTGATCCAAAGGGTGCATTCCGGGCTGACATTAAATTGAAAAATGGAAAGATAAGAAAACATGAATTTTACTATGGATCATCATATTTATCTCAATCATCCAGAAAAATGAAAGTATTAGATTATTACACGGAAGTTGTCTTATATCAACAAAACAATAATTAGAGTATTATAATTGATTTTTAAAAACATCCTTGATTTACATAATAATGTTTTACTTCTCATTTAATAAAAAGGAAACAGCATTGAGGTTATTTCTGGCTACAATCAATAATCTATCACCATGAAAATCATTTATAATAAGTGCATCCCTAACTTCTCCTTCAATTTTCAATCCACTCTGGAATGATGATATACTACTATATTTACCACCAGGCATGCCCTTCAGCAAAACACCTCTATTGGCATCCAGTCTTCCAATTTCAGGTTTTATTCCATAAAAATTTCCAAAGAGCAGAAGATCAATAATTCCATCACTATCCAGATCATCGGTTACTATACTAAAAATAGGCGAAACCTGAGCTTCATTGGGCAATGCCTCTAACCTAAAAACATTATCATCATTCCAAAGAATGGCGCTTTTAAGATAAGTTGACTTTAGTTCAATAGCCCCTTGTCTTTGTTCCGGATCAAATAGCTCTTCATAAGTGGTTCTACCATAGTCTGCATATTTTTTAATTTTGTTATCAAGATGTGGGATTTGAGCTATTATATCCATTTTTGTAGCAAATGGATACGCTTTATCATCCCCCGGAGGGAACCATTCAAGAATTTGTTCAGTTTTTCCATTTCGGTCAAAATCTTTTACATACAATTTCAAAGGTCGATCTACACTGGCTTTGAACTTACTGTTTAACCCCCAATTTCCAAGTATATAATCATCATCTCCATCATTATCCAAATCTTTTACTTCCATTGCAGACCACCACCCGTAGCTGTCCTTTACAACTCCCTTTTTTTTAAGTAATCCAAGTGTATTTTCAAATACTGTTATTGGCATCCAATCTCCTACTACGATGAGATCGGGATCATTATCATTATCCATATCACTCCACTTCGCTGCGGTGACCATACCCAATTTTCCAAATTCTTCAGTAGTCAAATCTATCCATTTGCCATTGCCATTATTTTGTAAAAGAAAACTACTTGGTACCAAGCCATAATGACCAGGAACGGACCTTGCTCCAATAAATAAATCTATATCACCATCCTGATCAAAATCACAAGGTTCTATACAGGAGAGATTCCCAATTATACTTGGAGTTGATTGGATATTTATTGCAAAATCCCCATCTCCATTGTTTTCATAGAGGCGCATGTAAAAATTCTCTTTACCTTTTTGATATTCATTCCCTCCATGGCCTACAAGTAAATCTAAATCACCATCGTTATTAAAATCTAAAAAAGCTCCACATGTACTTTCAAGGGCATGGTCATTTTCAAAGACAATTTGTCGATCCCTTACAAAAGAACCATCTTTTTGCTGAAGAAAAAGTTTATTTGGGCTATTGGAAGCACCCAAAATTATTAAGTCTTTAAGCTTATCCCCATTGACATCACCTGATACTATTTTTGGCCCTTCAGCCGATATCATTTTATATGAAAGTCTTTCACTTTGAAAATCATTATATTGGTTTTCAGTATGCTTTGTCAACAATTGAAAAACCGGATCGTCTATTTCTGTAAAAAGTGGCTCCTCTTTTATATTGGGTTTCTTCCATTGCAAATCAGCTTTACGATAATCTAAAGTGATCATCTGATTGCTTTTTATATTGGAAAGTACCTGCATTCTTTTGTCGGGCCAAATGACAGTCAAAGTATCAATACTATCCACCGTTGCAACACCAAAGATCAATCCCGGTGCTACAGAGCTTTCAAAACCACGAGATAAATAATGCTGTAATTCCTGCTTTTGTTGTCCTATTAATACAATGACTTTGGCGCCAATTCCAAATTGGTTCTTTTCAGGGCCTTTCAGCTTTATTTTTAAATAATTATTGGTTGTCTGTTGAACAGTATTATTCCGGTAAATGAAACACGTCATGTTTGCATTGTTAATGACCAAATCAAGATCGCCATCATTGTCCAAATCTCCATAAGCAGATCCATTGCTAAAGGATGGGTTTGCTAACCCCCATTCAATAGATTTATTGATGAAAACATTATTTTTCTGATTCATGAACGCCACATTGGAGATTTTAGTAGAAGGCATGAATGGTAAAAAATCCCTGAAATCAGCTCTGTTTGATTCTCCAACGACTTGTTGCACTACATTGTTATTGGTTATCAAATCAACAAAATCAAAATCTGTAAGGTCTTTCTGGATACCATTACTTACAAAAATATCCTTCCAACCATCCAGATCCATATCAAATATTAAAGCCCCCCAACTCCAATCAGAAGAACCCACTTCCGCCATGTACGCAATTTCTTGAAATTCACCATTGCTATTATTAAGTTGAAGACAGTTTTGCATAATTTGGTGATGGTATATGGAATCAAACTTCATGTTACCCATTCTAAAAGATTCAAACTGGGTCATGGTTTTTATTCTGTAATTATCCGGAGGAAGCATATCCGTGGTCATAATTTCTGGCCCTCCAATATTATTAATATCGGCAATATCTGCTCCCATGCTATTAAGGGAGGTCATAGCTATCCGGGTTTCAATTTCTTCAGCAAAGGTCCCATCGCCATTGTTGATGTATAAATAGTGTCACTAAGAAAACGCATCTCTCGTTTTTGCAATATAATTATTTTAATATTTTATTGCACTCTTAATTTTCTGATTTCTGATGGATTTCGAACTAACTTTTAGCTTTTCCATTTCTGAACCAAA
>JAJRQT010000173.1 GCA_024280115.1 Bacteroidota bacterium
AGGGATAGATATCCCAACTATAAAAAGGAAAAAAGGGAAAATAAGATCGGTAAAGGTACAACCCTCCCACTCGGGATGAGCCAGTTGGGTATAGATGACATCCCAGCTACCCGGGTCGTTTACCATAATCATGGCCGCCATGGTAGCACCCCGGAATACATCCAGTGATATTAATCGTTTATTAGTTGAAACCAAGTCATTCATTGATCTATCCGGGTTGTTTTTTCCACCGGCACGGCTTTTACCAGTAAAAAATTTTCGGAAGTGGCCTGAAATCTATGGCCGTCCTTCAAAACACCGAGGGTGCGATTACGTTCTTTATTCTATAATTTTATACTCGCCCTGCGGCAGCCCTCTAAACTCAAGTTCGCCATTCCACTCTTCGGCATAAAAAGTATAGTACAGCGTACCCTCTTTTTTTACTACATGCGTCTCCAGCTTATCGTAAGCAATATCATACAGGTTCAGGGATTCGCCGGATGCGAGTTGATTTTCTTTATAGACTTTGAACCAGAATTTAAAATTATTCCTTCTTCCTCCCAATCCTTATTATCCTGACAAGAAAACAAAAACTGCTGAAATTACCAAGAGTACAAATACTGTATTTTTATACATCGCTCTATATCTTATTTGTGGTCTTATGGTTTAATGAGATAATCCACAAGTCATTAAATTCGCATCGTTCCTTTATTGAAATCAGAAATCCTTATCGATACCCGGAAACCAATTCACCGCATTTTTATAGAAAAATTTATCTAATACTTCTTTGGGTAAATTCAGGCCTGTTACATTATATGATGGTTGCGGTTTGGGTCTGTCACCGGCGATAATATTTCCCCATGGAATTTCATCATTAGTGGCGTAGTATCTCAAAAACAGATTGTTTCTAAATTCTATTTCTTTTTTAGTCTCCTTTTTTATCTCGTCAGTCATAGTGAATCTTGACCCTTTATCAGTCCCATACATTAACCTGTCCTGATATTTAATGAAAAAATCGTACACTTTCCCTCTTGCTTGCCACATGAAATACCGGGTCCTTCCACCTAATTCCACAGCAAAATTTGGGTAACGTTCGAACCTGGTTATCATTTCATCCACATCAAACTCCATACTGCCTAAATGCGCTCCTACAAATTTTAGATTGGGATGTCTTTCTAAGACATGGTCTCTGGCGGCCATGATATCACTATATGATGGTAGTTCCGGCTTATCCCAAAAACTATATTCCGGATGCTTTGCCCAATAATTCCGGCCTACACCTTTTTTAGTGGTATAAGTTGGCATCCAGGCATGGATTGGTTCGCCCATATGTGCCATTAGTGTTTTTTCTTCCTGGGCAATAAAATTAAAAATCGGAGTAAAAACAGGATCATCAAGTTGAAGGTATTCGCCATTAGATTTCTTGTATTGCATACCGATGGCCTTCCATACTTTAACACCAACTGCTCCATTATTAAAATCATCCTTTAGTTTCACTATTACTGATTTTGCCCAATCAGGTTCTTCCCTGTTTGACACATCAAAAGTTGTAATCCAGGCATAATGCCTTGGATCCTTATTATACAGCATTTTTGCTGTATCAATTTGAGGCTGCAAATATTTGGAACTTGACCCAATGGTACAGACTGTACAAAATTTAAAGTTCCACTCATCCATAAAGTCAACTAAGAATTGCTGCTCACTTCTTATGTGCGTATGTATATCAATCTTTTTAATGTTCTTTAGGTACTCTAATTTTGAATAGGTTACCGACGATTGTTCAACAGAATTTTCCGTTTCTTTAGGTTCCATATTACATGAAACAAATGCCACCAAGAGAAAAAATGCTGTTAGTTTGATCATTGTAATTTTTGTTTTATTTATTCAAATTCTAATTCACAACTCATTGTAATTTACCAAAATAGGATGGGTTAGTTTAGTATAGACCTCCCGGATCTTCTCTGCTGGATTTTCAGGATTTATCCGAAAAATAATATAAGCATTTTTTTCAGATCTGATAAATATCCCCTCACCCTGTAATGGGAGTTGGTTCATTGAAAGTTCTACCTCAATATATTCCAATTCTCGGGCAATTCCTGTCGGTTCAGAAATAATAAGTTCACCGATCAGGGATTTATCTTCACATGAGATTTGAATGAATAGTGATAATATAAAGAGACTTCGAAGTATTAATCCCTTATTTGTCCTAATCAACCCATACTCCATTTAACATTACTTTTTTGATGTTATACATGTCTTTAATATCGGTAATGGGATCCCCTTCAATTAATATAAGGTCGGCTTGCTTACCGGGTTCAATACTTCCCAAACGATTCTCTATTTTTAAAAATCGCGCATTTTCGATGGTTGAGGCTTTGATGATTTTCATATTGTCCATTCCAGTTTTAGCCAGTAATTCCATCTCGTGATGATAAGACCACCCTTTTTCGGCATAAGGCACCCAGGGGCCATGAGAGCCAACAACAATTCTTACATCGGCTTTTTGACACCTTCCTATAAAATCCGCCATGTGCTGAAAAGCAATCAAAGCTATACTATCTTTCTTTTCTCCCTCAATTCTGTATTCATAAGGGCCCAGAGTTGGTGTAAAAAACGTCTGGTGTTTTATTAAAAATTTAATTAGGGAGTCAGCTTCTTTTCCAAAAACATCAATATCTTTCCACATTTCCAAGCGACCGGACTTTCGCTCATCATTGTTTGCCATCATATTTTGCCTAAATACTTCCGCCCTCTTTCTGGAAACTAATGCAGTTCCAACAGATGTAACATGTTCTATGCCATCCAACCCAGCTAAAACCGCCTGACGAGCATCAGTGATTTCTAAATGCGCTGTCACGGGAAGACCGTGAGCATGGGCAATATCACACACTTCTTTGATCAGCCCCAATGATAGCCTGTGGTATATTTTGATTGCCGAAGAACCATGACCAATTAAATAATCCATAGCCTCTCTTACTTCGGCTTTATCCCGAACGGCATAACAATCATTTGGCCATGTTGGTGGAGGCATGTCTAAATGAGGTCCGGTGAGAAACAATCTGGGTAGAGGATCGCCTGTTTGGCGTTCAAAGTCGTATGCTTCAACCCATTGACCCGGGTCTCTTACCGAGGTAACACCGTTTCTCACGAAGTTGGTAGGAAAATGCTTAACATAATCATAATGAAAATGAGCATCGATCAAACCGGGCATAAGGGTCAATCCCTCTCCATTGACAATTTCAGCATCTTCGGGAATCTCCACTGCACCTGTTTCTCCTATCTCATCAATGAGTCCGTTGCGCACAATGACGGAGGCATTTTTAACCGGTGATTCTGCAATGCCATTAATCAATGAAACCCCAACGAAGGCTATGGTTTTATCTCCGGAAGGAATTTCTTTATGATTAATCTCTGTAGCAAAGAACTTTATTTCCTGATCCGGAAATTGCTCTGTTTTATTAGGATTAGAACATGAAATAATTAAAAAGTAGGTGCAAACCCATAGTCCTGTAAATACTCTTTTCATTTTGGGGAAATTTATTTGGTAATTAAAAATCTTATAATTATCCGAAAAGTTTTCTTTATCCATCAGCTTACTTACTGTTGTAACTTCTCTATGACTGGTCCAGGTGTTAAATCCTTATCTTTAAATGCCTTATAATCCGTTGCATATTTTTTAGCTCTAAATACAATATTTCCCTTACGTTTGGTTCCGTCTCCTTGCTTCAAAATCTCCGATGCTCCTATTGGGTTGATATATTCCCAAACTATATTTTCATTCGAATCAATTTCAAAAAAACGACCATTAGCCCCTTCGCAAACGAGTATATTACCATTGGGCAACCTTTGCGCACTTGATTGAAAGGCGGAATAAAAATCAGTTTTTACAGGGGCGGTATAGATATATTCAGGGTTTACAGGTTCATAAGCAGTATTGGTATTATAAACATATTCTCCGGGAGCACCGGTTGGAGGGGTTATGATATCAATTTCAGAATATTTTTGAGGTCTGTTCGCTCCATTATTGAAAATTATTATTTTACCGGCGTATTTTAATCCCGCTCCAATCCAATGTGGGTAGTGTGGCCCAAAAAGTTTTTGATCGTCAATTGTCCCTTGCCCGTAGGCCATAGGATTTCCCCATCTGTATAATAAATCACCTCCTCTTTTATATCTCCCCCCCGAGCCCGATGCCGCTTCGGCGGTAGTTGTTGAATGATCAATAATATATATTTCACTCAGATATTTACTGCTGAATATTATTTGATCTAAGCCAGCATTATATTGGATAGAATTTAAGTGTATCCAATTTGCTCCTCCCGAAGAGGTTCCTATAAAATTAATATCCAAACGTTGTGGATTTTCACTAATAATTCCATAATTATCTTTCGTTTTATCATAATCCTGAATCAAATGATCTTTAATATTCCATTCCCATACAATTTCTCCTTCGTTCTTATTTATAGGTTTCACTTCAATTATTTGTTCATTATATAATTGCATAAAAGGAGGTGTTAAAAGCTTTCTCCCCATTTGAGTGGCTTCTGCTCTGTCCATGATAGTAAAAGCGAGGATTAAAACATTACCATTTGGCATAGGATATATATCGTGATGTTGTGTTGCAATAGGTGTAGAATAGTCGTATGTCCAGATTAATTTGCCATCCCATCCAAAAAGCTCAACTCTTCCCCCTACACTTGGCATAATGAATTTTCCCTGGCTGGAAATCTGGGCTGCCCGGAGCAAATTCCCATTTTCCAGTAGATAAACAGATTTTCCTGAACTGTATTTACTTTTCCATTGGTGCACTACCTCACCTTTATTATTTATTAAATAAGTTTTAGTATGTACGGTGAAAAGCGTATATCCATCGTACGCGTTTTTTTCATTTAATAGTACACCAATTGTATTTTGGTCTGATACACATTGTGTGAAAATGAATGAAAGGAAAAATATAAATATTAGGTATTTATTGCGCTTCATTTTTCAACTTTGACAAGTTTTATATCAATTTAATTCTTTTCTCAGAATTTATTATTTATATGCTGTTTTCGAGGTCACAATATCCTCCAAAGCATTTTCATCGCCTTTTGCGGGGCCATGCCACACGCCGCCTCCGAATGTGATTATATAAACTTTATTGTGATCATAAGGATCCGGTTGTACGCGTTTTCCCCATTTGAAATTATACCCTTTTATTCGATTCCATGTTTGTCCTCTGTCCTCAGACCGGTAGGCTGAAGAATTAAACCCACAAGCATAAAACACTCCATTTCTATCGTCAAATGTTATATCATGAATATGCTGATCGCGCTTGAGTACATGAGTCCATGAAATACAATCATCTTCCGATAAATATACTCCGCCTCCGCGATCTGGAGAATATTCGGTTTTCCCATACCTGCCCCATGCAGAAAGAAACAGGCGGTTGGAATTATCGGGGTCAATCATCAAACTCGTAGGGCCGTTTACGCCCTCGGGTAGATTCATTTTAACCCAGGTTTCAGCGCCATCTGAGGATCGGTATAAAGCTCCATCATTCTCATTTCCTATGCTTCCGTCCTCACTTTTTCTGGATACAATCAGGAACAGCGTACCATCATTTCTAATGGTAATACGCCATGCGGCAGGTTGTTTGCCTTCGATGCCTCTATTTTTCTGTTGCCAGGTTGTGCCACCATCTTCCGACTTATATACTCCTTCCCCAAAAGCACACACATATAGTTTTCTGTTCTTCGGATCACTCCCTGGGTCTATTAAGATGTGAGTTGGGGCGGTTTCACCAATATCTTCACTCGTTGGTTGCCAGGTCTTCCCTCCATCGGTACTAACCACTACTCCCCCCTGATAGTCAGATATATTTAAATGTCTCCACATTTTTGGCCTGGGCAAATCATGATTTGCACTCATTACTGCCCACACTTTATCCTTTACTTCGGGGTCAAATAATAACCAATATGTTGAATTAACCCATCGTTTGGGAACACCGTTATTATAAGTCGCACTTGCCCAACTGTTACCGCCATCTCTGCTCTCCATTAAGCCTGTATCGGTATCTGCCATGAATACATGTAAAGAATCAAAAGGGTCAAATGCCAGCATATAGCCGGTAGTTACCTGCAAGCCCCTGGATTTCCATCCTCCATCTTCAATTTTATCTGTATAAACTTGTTGCCATGTTTTGCCACCATCAAGAGTTTTAATGGTTCGTCCAAAATCCGTTGTATAACATATATCTGGATTACTTTCACCTACAGCCATATGAAAAGGGTTCTCTCCCCACCCGGGGCCAAACCTCTCATCTAACCAACCCGATGTTCTATTAAATGAAGGAGTACTATTAACATCCTTCCAAACCAATTTCCAGGTTTTGCCATAGTCATCACTTTTAGCTACCCCAAAGCTGACTGAATCCCGGCTAATCTGTAGCTTAGCATAAGAAACATATATCGTTTCAGGGTGATAATAGCTTATTGCCATACTTCTATATTCCGGATCATCAGCTCCTTCAATTTTAAACTGCCGTAGAGGATCGTCTATGCGGCTCCAATGTTGTCCACCATTGTTGGTCATAAAAATTCTCGACTCATTTTTATTCCCTTTTGGATTAAAAAAAGATCGACCGGAAATACCGTAGATAATATGTTGATTGGTAATGGTATCTATACCATCAGCAAATTGCGTAATTAATCCAGCTTCATCCGGTAAATAAATATTCCCCCAATTGCCATCAAATTTTACACCCAAACCATCTTTACCTGATATATAAATGGTGCGATTGTCTTTTGGTGAGGTCGGGTCAATAAAAATATTATTTTGATCAAAGGGCAGTTTATCAATTATTTCCCAACTACTCCCACCGTTTTCGGAAACCAGAATAAGCATGTAAAACCTTGAATTTCTGCCTCTATTCGTAGGCCAAATATCAATTTTTCTCTTTCTCACTAACAAGTATAATCTTTGTGAATTATCAGGGTCTATTGCCAGTTTTTCTATTTCAGTTCTGATACTATCTTTTGTCACCACCAATTCATTGGCATGATCTCCTTGTGGGTGGATGGTAACAATATCTGTAGAATTTGGGTATATGGTAGCCCAGGTTGTTCCCTGGTCTGTACTTTTAAATAACATTTTGGAGGTGCCTGCATAAACTGTTTTTGAATCATCAGGGTCAAATGAATAAAATTTGGTTACGCCTCTCAGGTTAAACATCCGCCATCTTGTACCACCATCGTAGGTTACAAATGAACCGGTCATATCACAACTTACAAATACATTATTTGAATCTGAAGGATTGATGGCGGGGTTAAACATTGCGCCACCACCGCCAGGCCCAATAAATCCCCATTGATCATTTCTGCCATTGGAGTTGGCAGCGGCATGTGAACCAATAACTATTTGCCTCTTTGAGGTGTAGTTGCAAGAAGCCAAGATAATTGAAATTGCAATGGCAGTAATTAATTTGTATCGGTATTTCATATAATTATTGAACAGAGATCAATTTTAAAAAGTCATTGTTTATTCCGGCAATTACTCCTTGTCTGGCAGAAGAACCTTTACCCAGTCGAATGGATTTGAGTTTCTTTACATCACCCGGAATATATAACCCTGAATCATACCCACGAACTGGTGTAAACTCTCCATTACCTTTCCCCCTTAGAAACAAGCCTTGTCCGGCGTCATTCCGCATTGTTTTAATTTCTGAATTATAGAAATTTCCGGCAATGACAATATCCTTCATACCATCGTTATCGAAGTCTTTATAAACCGATCCAAAAACAGAGGAAATTTGAGCCATTTTTGGCAAAACCCGTAATTCAAATCCTGCATCTGTGTTTAAAAGGATACTATTGGAAAAAGTTTTGGCCTCCAATTTATAAGAAGCTTCAAGATAGGAAGCTCCGTAAACATCTTCCAATGTTGCCAAACCAAAAGAATGATAATCTTCAAATTTATTCTCCAGTGCAGGGATTTGTTGGATGGTACAATCCCTCCCTCTTAGTGGATATAGCGTACTATCTTCATAATAAGCCAATACAATATCAAGATGCCCATTGTTATCAAAATCATTTGAAAATAACTTGAAAGGGAAATTAGTAGTTGCCTTATACTTATAATTCTCTCCTAAATTCCCAAGTATATAATCCAAATCGCCATCATCATCAACATCGGCTTCTGAGATACTAAACCACCACCCATTACTATTTTCTAAGGTAGAGTCACTATCAATTTTCTCCAGTTTACCATTCATATTCTGAAAAAAGGCAAGCGGCATCCATTCACCAATCACAATAAGGTCATGGATTCCATCAGCATTAAAGTCTGTCCATAGCGCATCTGTTACTAATCCTGGATTCATCAAATCCCGGGCAACGGCTGAGGTGATGTCACTGAAAACGCCTCCATTATTTTCCAGTAAATAACTCCTGGGGGGTAAGGGATAACTACCTGGAATAACCCGGCCACCAACAAATAGATCCATATCACCATCAGCGTCAAAATCATTTGCCCGCACAGCTCCTCCACTTGTGAAAAATTCCGGAAGGGCGCTTTGAGATTTAGTGAATTTTCCTTTCCCATTATTTAAATACAACCTATCCTGATAAAAAGGGGATTTGGCTGTATGTTCAATCCCTCCGCTCACCACATATAAATCCTGATCGCCATCGCCATCCGAATCAAAAAAAATGGCGTCCATATCTTCGAAATCTTTGTCTGCAAGGATATCTGCCTGTTCAAGCAAAGTAAATGAAGTGTTTGGATTTTGAACATAAATTGTACCCTCATATCCCATCGCACCACCAATAAAGAAATCATCCAGACCATCATAGTTCACATCGGACACAGCAAGTGCCGGTCCAAAAGTGGACATTTTGTGCGGCAACAGCACCTCTCTTTTATAGTCATCGTATTCGTTTTCTATATGTTTGTGATTTAGCCCATACGCATTCGTGACGTCGGAAAAAAGTAATGGTTTTTTAGCTTCAGCATCAGTTGGATCAACCGCACTTGTATAGTCAACAGCAATCAATTGATCTGCTGCGATATTTTTTAATTCGCTCACTTTCCCATCGGGCCAGGTGACTTTAAGAATATCAACGACCCCTGATTGCCCCAGGCCAAAGTGTAGGTTATAACTGATGCTGGATAGATATCCCCTTGTAACTTGTTGCTCTAAATATTGCCTGTTGGCTCCGGCCTGAACCATTATTTTTGCACCTATTCCATTTAAGTTCGTTTTACTACCGTTTAGTTTTATGCGTAAAAAATGATTTCCCGTTATATCAGTTGCATTATTTCGGTAGATATGAGCTTCTTCATTTACATTATTTATCACCAAATCCATATCACCGTCGTTGTCAAGATCAGCATAAGCAGCTCCATTGGAAAATGAGGGCAAATTGACTCCCCACTGATTATTTGTTTGTTTAAATGTCAACCCATCTATGTTTTTATATACATGATTGACGACTTTCTCTTCAGGGATTTTGCTAATTAAGTCCAAGGCTAAATCATTGAAGTCTTTTTCTGTTCCTTTAAATTCCTGCTGAGTTATTATATTTTTAAAATTATCATAGTCAATATTATTAGTATTGTTTTTCATGCCATTGGCTACGAATATGTCTTTGAGACCATCGTTATCCAAATCTACAATAAGAGGCCCCCAGCTCCAATCTGTATTGGTAACTCCGGCCATTGGAGCTATGTCTGAAAAGGTTTGATTTCCATTGTTCAATTGCAGCGTATTGACCATGTACTGACGATGGCCGCCAAGCTTTACTAATATATCAAACACATCGGCATCCATGCCAGACATATTTGTCTTTCTTCCATAATTGGTCGATGAGAGCATGTCCAAAACAAATATATCCAACCATCCATCATTATCGATATCCGCCATATCAACACCCATAGATGAAATTGTCATATGATTCATTGCCTTTAAAGCAACCTCTTCAAATGTTCCGTCACCCTTATTGATGTATAAATAATCTCTTCCGGCAAAATCATTGCATATATAAATATCAGGATATCGATCGTTATTTAAGTCAAATACCGCTACACCAAGTCCATCGCCGAGTTTAGATCTATTAATGCCTATAAATTCTTTAACTTCAGTAAAATGGCCATTCTTATTATTGAATAATTTATCGCCGGTATTACGGTTTATATCTTTGTCGTGAAAATTTTTGAAAATTGTTCTTACTGGATCAATAGCATGATTTAGCAGATACATATCTAAATCCCCATCCAGATCATAATCAAAAAAAGTTGCTTGATTTGATGTTCCCCAGTCGTCTAAACCATATTCCTTTCCTTTTTCGGTAAAGGTAAGATCTCCATTATTTACAAATAATAGGTTGCTTCTGAATTTTGGTCTTGTTCTGCCTGAGCGGCATATATAAATGTCAAGAAATCCATCCTGATTAATATCGACCATGGTGACGCCGGTTTTCCATCCTGAAAGTGTATCTAAACCGGAGCCTAAAGTGATATCATTAAATTTAAAATCACCCTTATTTAAATACAGCTTACCGGTATTGGTATTTGAACTAAAATAGAGGTCAACCAAACCATCATTATTAACATCTCCGGCTGTTACACCTCCACCATTGTATAAATTTGTGTAAGTAAAAACGTTAATTCCAAGGTCTTCAACAATATCATTTCTGAAAACAATACCTGTGTAGTCGGCATCTACCAGCTCTAACAAAGCTATTGAAACTTTATCGGAGGAATTACACGTGTTAAATAAGAAAATAAGTGACAAATAATAAATATAAATCCGGTAGCGTTTTTTGTTATTTTTTCGACGCATAATTGCGGGCCCTTGTTTTATGTTTTCTTTCCTTGTAGTTAACAAGAAGTTTCGAAAAAAGTGGGGACTGGTAAACAATTTAATATAGGAGGTAATAAAAAGCAATTAAACCCGAAGGTCTAATTGCTTTTTTCAATTATAATAGTTTTTATTAAAATCTAATTCTCATTACCAACCAGATCATTAGCATCAAGCTCTTTTTGTGGTATAGGAAAGAAAATTTTACTTTCATTTATATATCCAAAATCTTCTCCGGGATATTTGCGTTCCAGATTAGCTTTCCATAATTCAATGTATTTCCCACTCCTTATCAGGTCCAATCTTCTATGACCTTCCATAAAGAATTCCCTTGCTCGCTCATCTAAAATAGCGTCGCGCAAGGCACTTTGATCTAAACCTACTAAAGGAGTGAGGTTCGATCTGGACCTTATATCATTAAGCAAGGCAATACCGGTTTGATCACCACCTTCATTTAATGCTTCCGCTCTTGTAAGTAAAATATCAGCATATCGAAGTATCGGGTAGTTAATTCCAGACCGGCCAAGAGAACGATATGTCCATCGATCCAGTCCTCCCAAATATTTAGTGGCAGTAACGGAAGTAAGATCAAAAAGATCTAATGTAGGATCAGCAGCTAAAGGTGCATATTCCGGTGTTCCGGGTAATGCATACCATCTGAATTTACCATCAACGATACGTTGGCCACCATGTTGGTAACCATTTCCCATTAAAGCTCTTCTTTCATCATCCATATCAAATGATTTATAAAAATCTTCTGCAAGGGTAAGTCTTCCCCAACCACCATTTTGATAACCTAAACTTAATGAAAACCAGCCAAGTTGTGAATTAGCGGTTGGTGAACTCTGATTGGACATTAAAACAAAAATCCATTCATTTGCTGTGTTATTCGCAACATCAAATACTTTTTCAACACTCTCCAACAAATCATAATCTCCAAGGCCCATTACGGCTGCTGCATCGGCTGCTGCTTCTGTCCAGTTTTTTGCATTCAAATGCGTTTTAGCTCTTAATCCCAATGCGGCGCCTTTGCTCGCTCTACCGGGTGTAGTCGCATCTCCTAATCCAGGTATAGCCTCGGTAAAATCCTTAATAGCTTGCGCAATTATATCAGCTTGCGGGCTTAATGGCAAATTACCGGTACCTTCACCCACATTTAAAATTACATCGCCAAAATTAAAAGCGAGGTCATAATACGCTAAACCTCTTAAGAATTTAGCCTCAGCTACATATCCGGCTTTAACCGCATCATCTATTGGCATACCTTCTAAAATGTCCAAAGCGAAATTAGCGGATCCAATTAATTTGTAAGCGCCATCCCATAAATTAAGAATAAAGTCATAACTATTATTATAGGTACCCATTTCCATGGGTTGATTGCCAGGATCCCAATCATCTAATCCGTAAGTATCAGTACCTGATTCACCTAACATCATATAATCATATTCATAATAGGCTCCCCATCCGGCTCCTCTAAGATTTGAATAAACAGATAGAATCAGCGCTTCGGCATCAGACTCAGTTTCATAAGCATTTGTGGCCAACAGTTCAGAATAAACTGTTTCTGTAAGCTGTTCTTTACATGATACCATACTTACTGCCATTAATACAAATGCCAATAAGAATATATATATATATTTCATAATATTAAATTTTTATATTTTATTAAAATGTCAACTTAAGCCCGAGTGTATAAGTTTTGTAATTAGGAAAACCGTAATCATCAACTCCTCTATTCACACTACTTTGCGAACCGCTATAGTTAAAACTAATTTCAGGATCAAAACCTGTATAATCAGTAATTGTCACTAAATTCTGACCTTGAATATATATGTTAAGGTTACTTATCCACGATACGTTATTCAGATTAAAATTATACCCTAAAGATAAATTTTTAAGTCTTAGATAAGACCCATCCTCGATGAATTCAGAATTTACATAAGAGCCATACTCATTGGCAAAATAATTAACTCCGGGTCGCGTACCTCCGGGGTTTTCAGGACTGTATCGTTCGAGTGCTTTAGTGCTGAGCGTGCGATCAGCGGTTATAGCTTTAAAATTAAAGATATCGTTCCCAACAACACCTTGCAAAAACACATCTAAATAAAAGCCTGCAAATTCAAAACGATTGTTCAAACCCCAAATAAAATCAGGATTTGCATTACCTATTACACTCCTGTCATCACTGTCAACAATACCATCATTATTGATATCTTCATATAAGGCGCTTCCTGCTTGTGTCGAATTGGGCTGTGGTATATATACCTCTCCAGGCTGTAGAACACCTCTATACGTATAACCGTAAAAATCTCCAATTCTCCCACCTTCAATTAACTGCCGGAAAGTGTGTTCTCCTATTTCACCATAAGGCTGTCTTGCAACCAAAAGATTAATAGGATTATCACCGGCCATTGCGGTAATTTCATTATCATTCGTTGACCAATTCGCATTGGCAATCCATTTGAAGTTATCTCCATTAATGATATGACCTCCTAAGGTTAACTCAATACCGGTATTTGTTATTGAACCAACATTAGCTCGAATAGTTGTGAAACCTGTAGAAGGGGCAGAGATAGGTTTATCAATGATAAGATCTTCGGTATCTGAATTATAGTACTCTATGGATCCGAATAACCTGTTATTCCAAAATCCAAAATCTACACCAAGATTCAACATCTTTGTTACTTCCCATTTAAGATCAGGGTTTGGGGCAAATCTACCGGATGTTCCCAGGCCCTTTGATACTGATACTCCATCAAAGCTATAGTTTTTTCCTGTCCCAACTCTTTCCAATGATGTATATGGTGAAAAATTGTTATTACCAGTAACTCCATACGATGCTCTTACTTTAAGGTCGCTCACCAAATCAGAACCACTTAAAAAATCTTCTTCTGAGATTCTCCAGGCTGCCGAAGCTGATGGGAAAGTACCCCATTTTTCATTTTCTCCAAATTTAGAAGCTCCATCAGCTCTAACGGTAGCAGTTAATAAATACTTCCCTTTGAAGCTGTAATTGGCGCGTGCAAAGAAAGATATGAGCGTTTCATCTGACCTGAAACTACCAATACTTTGGTTTGATGCAGAACCTAAATTATTATATAAAGTTTTGTCTGTTGGAAATTCAGTTCCCCATAAATTAAAACCAAAGAATTGATCAATCTGAGTTGACCCACCAGCTAATATATCCAAACCATGATCACCTGATAATAATTTATAGTTAAGCGTACCTTCTATTAAGAAAGACGTGGATTTAGATTCCCGGATACTTCCATAAGAATCAGGCGTATATGGAGAATATACCCCTGAGTTGAATATACCCTGAGTGCCTGCAGTATGATCAAAACCCATATTTAACCTGGCAACTAAATTATCCAGTATATTGTGATCAATAAATAAATTTGAATAAGCTCTCCATTCAGAATAGTCATTGGTATTTTCTGTAAACAGTCCAATTGGATTAGTCCATGGCCTTGTGTCTCTTGAAAAAACAGTTTGAGCCAAAGTACCGTCATCATTATATGCCGCTCTTCCCGGCGAAGCGCCTAATGTTCTATACAAGGGTGAAGTACTGCGTGATCCAGGCCTTTTTTGCAAGAAATTAGACTTAACTCTTGATACATAAGCATTCATCCCTACTTTTGTTTTTTCACCAAATTTACGATCTGCATTCAAACGGACTGACAGACGTGTAAATTTATTCTCAAGAAAAATTCCTTCCTGATCAAAATAAGTGCCGGATAATGAAAAACTAGAGTTATCGTCTCCGCCCGATGCCCTAAGGGTGTAACTTTGAATCTTAGCTTCCCTTGTTGTTTCAGCCAGCCAATCGGTATTATTTCCATTACCTAAGTCCGCTGCATTATACCATGGATTTCCGTCATTTATTCCTTGTGCATATTGTTCGTTTGTAATCCTTCCAACATCTGTCCAATCTAGATAGTCAACACTTCCGGTTAGGGATTGTATTCCGGTATAACCATCCAGACTAATTTCAGACCTCCCGGCTTTCCCCTTTTTAGTGGTAATTAAAACCACACCGGCCGAACCTCTTGATCCATAAATCGCCGCTGAGGCAGCATCCTTCAGTATGTCGATGGTTGCAATATCTTCAGGTGCGATAGAAACGCCTGCGGCTAACGGGAAACCATCCACAACATATAATGGTTGGTTACTATTGGAGATTGACGTATTTCCTCTAATTACAATATTCAAATTCTGCCCGGGTTCGCCATCGTTAGCTGATACTTCTACCCCTGCCGCACGTCCCTGAAGCATTGCTGCAGCTGATGTTACAGCAGCACCTGTAGTCATTTCCTCTGCACTCAATGAAACCACAGCGCCTGTCAAATCTTTTTTCTTAACAGTACCATAGCCTACAACCACAATTTCCTCAAGAGCTGTGATATCAGGTGTCATCGATAAATTAATTACAGTACGACTTCCTACAACTATTTCTTCTGACAAATATCCTACAGAACTAAACACCAGCACCGAATTTTCATCCGGAACATCTAATTTGTAGTTTCCTTCGACATCAGTTACAGATCCCTGTGAGGTACCTTTTACGATTACATTTACACCCGGCAAGCCTTCATTATCCTCGGAGGTTGTCACTTTTCCAGTAACGGTGACGCCTTCTATAAAAATCTCAATTTTTTGCTTTTCTCCACGCTCAAACCTATTTACAGTAATGTAATTATTGACTTGCTTAAATTTAAGATTCCCATATTTTGAAATTTTTAACAAAGCATCTGCAACAGTAGCATTATTCTTCTTGTAATTGATTTTTACATCATTTTCTATATCCGAGATATCAAATGAAAAGTGGAAATCAGTCTTTGACTCAATTTCATGAAATGCCTCGACTATATTTGCATCATTTAAATTGAGATTTAAATGTACATCATATACTCTCTCGATTTTTTGAGCCTTACTGATTTCCGCATAAAGCATGCTTAGAAAAAAAGTCTGCAATACAATTCCGTAGGTTGCAAATTTGCTCATTACAATAATTAGCCTTAGTAATTTAATTTTCATAATTTTGTTTTTGTTTAAATGAACATTCAAATTTTGGTAGTAAAATTTCTTGCAGGAACCTTTACTACACTTGGATGTACAGCCGGTTTATTATCAATAAACCGGCTTTTTTTTAAGAAGTGTCGTTGTATTTCATGATCAATTTTTTAATTTTAGTGTCACAATTTCATTTTCAATTTTATATTCAAAATCCTGGGAGAAACTGATACTTTCAAGCACATTTTCTAAGTAATCATTTTTAAACCACCCCGAATAGCCCCATTTCTCGTTTTCAAAATTTCCCTCTAAAATGAATTTCACTCCATACCATCTACTGAGTTTTTTAATCACTGTCTGAAAATTGTCATTGTCAAACTGAAGAATACCATCTTTCCAAGCAATTATTTTCTCAATAGATATTTTCTCTTTATCAACTGTACCTTTATCTTTTAAATATTGTACCCCATACCCAGGATCTAAAATGAATTTATGATCGTTTTTTGGTTCTGATTCCACCAATACTTTGCCACTTACAAGTGTGACTTGTATATTATTCTCAGAACTATACACACGGATATTAAATGAAGTCCCCAAGGCTGTGGTAGTTAGTGCACCTGACTTTACAATAAAGGGTTTCTCCGGATTTTTTGTTACTTCAAAAAAAGCTTCTCCTTCAAGTTCC
Source organism: Bacteroidota bacterium (assembly GCA_024280115.1). Lineage (GTDB taxonomy): Bacteria > Bacteroidota > Bacteroidia > Cytophagales > Cyclobacteriaceae > JAAUQL01. The sequence goes on from JAJRQT010000173.1 coordinate 16,515, forward strand.
ACAATTCTAACATGATCACCAAACTTTTCAGGATACTTAAGCTCTGTGTCAGAATTCAGCCAAACGATACTCCCATCTGGAAGAAATATTCTCAGTTTTTGACCATTGAGTACGTGTTTCTCTATTTGCTTTATTTGTCCTTTACCTATAACATCACTGTTATTAGATGAAATTTGATGAACAATAAAAACAGTCATAATCCCAATAACTAAAAAGAATATGATTGCTGCTGCTACCCTGGAAGCATTCATATTTCCTTTGATCTTTGGTCGATGATTAGAATATAAAGGAATTATTGGAGATGAATTAATTTGCTGATTAATATCTCTAAATACATGATCTCCATTCGCATCCATGCTAAATTCACTTTCAGACCAAAAATCCATAACAAACTCAGCATCCTTTTCAAGGTCAGGATTTAAAGAAATCAGGTTCTCCATCTCTTGTCTTTCGCTTTTGCTAAGCTTCTCTGTCTGTGCCTTCGTAATTAAGATGAAAAATCTCTTATTGTCCATTTTTTGAAATTACTCCTTTGTATTTTACTTTATAGGGTTACCCATTTAGATCGCATTTGATTTAATCATTGCATAGCTCACAGGTTCATGTAGTACACATCTTTCAATAATTTTATCTAAGATTGAAATCCTATGATTTCTCCGGTTAAACCTAAAAAAATATTCATCA